>JBDHKT010000328.1:0-6661 GCA_039586255.1 Gemmatimonadota bacterium
AGAGCACGCAGCGTGTGGCCCCTGCCGTTGCTGAGGTCTTCTCGGATGCGGCCGACCCCGAACAACATCAGTCCGGCCGCTGTAGCGAACTTCGGCCGCCGTACCGAATCGGCCAGCCCGGTGAGCCCGGCACCCGGCGCACCGCAGCGGACCGGCATCGAGAATATCGACTGCGCCACGTCCAGCGTGCCGTCGAGGCTGGCGCCGCCACCCGTCAGAACGACGCCACCGCCGAGCCGGTGCGCGTAGCCAGCCCGATCGATCTCGTGGAGTGCCAGCGTAAGCACTTCGTCCATCCGCTGTTCGATAATGTGCGCCAGCAACTCGCGCGGCATGTGCTTGCGGGCTCCGGGAGCCGGTCCGGGAACCTCGATCGACTGCTCCGGATCGACCATCTGAATCGTGGCTACGCCGTGTCGTTCCTTCACCCGTTCGGCCTCGGCGTACGGGATACCGAGTCCTTTCACCAGGTCGTTCGTGAAGCTCACGCCGCCGCATGGCACGATAGCGACGTGGCGGATCTTGCCCTCGTGGAAGATCGCGATCTCGGTAGTGCGACCACCGATCGCTACGACGGCGGCGCCGACCTCTCGCTCCTCGGCCGTCAGAACGCTGAGCCCTGCCGCCAGCGGGGTGAGCACGAGCTGGGCCACCTCGTATCCGGCGCGGGCGACGGCCTTACGGAGGTTGCGGGTCGCAGCGCCCGACCCAAGGACCATGAATACGTCCGCCTCCAGCCGGGTTCCGATCATCCCCGCGGGCTGCTGGATGCCGTATGACGTGCAGCATTTCCTTGTCGGGCGGCACGACGACCGCGCGGGCGACCTCGTGGACTCGGTCAACGTCATCTTCGCTGATCTCGTCTCCACCGATCGCGACGACGCCGTTCGAGGTGCTCGTCTGCACGTACTCGGCGGATATTCCGACGTAGAGACCGCGCGGCTGCATCCCGGCCATCAACTCGGCCTGCTTGAGCGCCTGGCGAATCTCGTCTGTCGTCTCCTCGATATTGCTCACGGCGTCGCGGCGGATTCCGCCCGGCTTCACCTGGCCGACACCGAGTACCTTGACCTGTGCCGGGCCGTCACCCTCGAGGATGAGCTCACCTATCACGGCACAAGTCTTGGTCGAGCCGATATCGAGCGCACCGATGAGATAAGGTGTTGCGATCATAGCTGCCCTCTCCGGACCACGATTTGACCCGCATAGCGCGCCTCGACCAGCGCCGCTGCGATCCCACGCCCTCGCAGATCGGCGAGCGTAGCTCGCACTCGCCGGGCGAGCGACTCATCGATCTCGGCGGGCAAGGCAAGGCGCCTCGCGGGTTGCGACACTACCAGATTCATCATCAGCCCCTGGCCGTCCAGCAGGTGGAAGTCTGAGACCACCGCTGCCAGGCCCGGGTCAACCTCCTGCAGCTTGCCGAATATCTCGAGCGCGTAAAGCGCCGGTCCGACACGTAGTTTCTTCGAATCGGACGTCAGCGCGACGTCCATCGTCAAGAGCGGCAGGTCGAGCGAAGTCCCCGCCGGGTCGATGGGCAACAAAGTTCCATCGCTGAGCACTGCACGGAGCTCGGGCGTGCCCGCCAGGGCGACCGGCTCGACCTCGCGCACGACGATGCGCAGCGCATGTATACCCGATCGGTGAACGCGGACTTCCTCGATCACCGGGTGCCTGAGCAGCCGACCCTCGACATCGGAGAAGTCATCCCACACCGAGCGATCCGAGCCGATCGCTGCCAGTCGCAGGGTCGAGTCGGGTGCCAGCCAGCGCGACCCTACCACCTCGACCCGGCGCACAGCGAAGTACTCGAACCGTGCCAGCAACCGACCTCCCCATATCCAACCGGCGATCGCGCCGGCCATCACTAGAAGACCGACCAGGTATGCCGCCCGCGGTAGCGCGCTGCGCCCCTTCATCGCACCGCCCCCAACTCGCGTAACACCTCTTCAGCGAAGCCCCAGAACTGAATTTCAGGCTCGAGAACGATCCCCGTTTCCTCGAGAACGCGGCGACGGGTCTCGACTAGCAGGTCGACCACGTCCTGGGCCCGGGCACCGCCGAGATTCACAATGAAGTTCGCGTGCTTCTCTGATATCTGTGCGGCACCGCGACGCGCCCCACGCATCCCGACCCGATCGACAAGCTGCCAGGCCGAAGGCTTCGGCGGCTCGGGGTTCTTCCAGGTGGATCCGCATGTCGGCAGATCGTAGACCTGGGCCCTCAGCTTCGCCTCCCTGCGGCTCAGGTGCTCCTGCCCGATGCGCTCGGGATCGCCGGGCGGTGCATCGAGCTCACCGCGCATGAAGACCGCCTGCGGATCGAGATCGATCCCGCGGTACCGCGGACTCACTTCCTCTCTCGTCACCCGCTTCACGCTCCCGTCCGGCCACATCGCCTCCGCCCACAGGGTTCGCTCCCAGATCCCTTCCTCAGCGGTCCCGGCGTTCATGCGCAGCGCTCCGCCCATCGTCCCCGGGACCGCTTCGAGGATCCACAGTCCGGAGCGGCCCGTGCGGCGCGCCGCCTGCACGACCGCCGAGATCTGCACACCGGCTCCGAAGCGGATCGTGCGCTCGAGGATCTCGTGGTCGACAAACTCGCCCTCAAGCTGCAACACTGGTGCACCCGGCCCGGCGTCGGAGATCAGCACGTTCGCGCCGCCGCCCAGCACGAGAACGCGCTCACCGCTGACTTCCGCCAGAAGCGCACGCAGCTCCTCCTCGGAGCCCGCCTTCGCGTAGGCGGGCGCCGGGCCGCCGATCTTCCAGCGCGTCAGATCCGCCAGCGGCACATCACGCATCCACATGGCTCCGCCTGAGATTGTCCAGCATCGTGTGGGCGACACTACTGATGTCACCGGCACCGAGCGTCATGCACACGTCACCGTCCTTCAGGGCGGCCCGCAACTGCACGACCAGGTCCTCGAGATCTTCCGCATACCGCACTCGATCTTCGTCCGCGAACCGGCGAGCTGCATCGACCACGAGCTCCGCGGAAACACCGGGGATCGGCGTCTCGCGGGCCGGATAGATCTCGGTGACGAACACCAGATCCGCGCCGGCCAGCGTTTCGCCGAACTCGTGTGCGAACGCGCGTGTCCGCGTGTAGAGGTGCGGCTGGAACGCGACGACCAGCCGCCGACCGGCGAAAGCCTGGCGTGCGGTTTCGAGCGTGGCGGCCACTTCGGTCGGGTGATGAGCATAGTCGTCGATCACCGTCACACCCGCCGCGACACCCAGATTCTGGAAGCGCCGCTCAACGCCGCTGAAATCGGCAAGCACCGGCGCCGCCGCCAGCGGATCGAGCTCGAGGGCCACCATGACCGCGAGGACGGCGAGCGCGTTACGAAGGTTGTCGTTCCAGCTGGCGGTGAAGCGGGTGCGGTCCGGCTCATAGCTGATCCCTCTGGCACGCAGCATCGCGTCATCGCCTATGCCGTAACCCAGGCCGCGGTCAGCCGCCACTGCGAGCCTGCGCCGTGCCCCGGCGTCATCGACGCAGGCAATCACGCGACCATCATCGGGAACGCGACTCACAAACTCATCGAACACCGCTTCCATCTCTTCGAGCGTCGCATAGGTGTCGAGGTGTTCCGCCTCGACGGACGTAATCACCGCGAACTTCGGCCACAGCGACAAGAACGAACGGTCGTACTCGTCAGCCTCCACCACGTAGGTCGTGCCGCCGATGCGGGCGTTGCCGCCCCACGCTGGCACACGGCCGCCGACGAGCGCCGTGGGATCAACACCCGCCGACTCAAGCGCCATGGCGGTCAGGGCACTGGTCGTCGTCTTGCCGTGCGTACCGGCGACGGCGATCAGCGAGCCGGTGTTCACGAGCCCGGCCAGCGCGTCGCTCCGTTTCAACACCGGCGTGCCCCGGGCACGGGCCGTGTCCAACTCGGGATGGTCCGCCGGGACCGCCGCCGTGTGGACCAGAGCGGCCTGGCCGCCCGCGTGATCCGGACTGTGCCCCTCGTAGACCATCATGCCTCGGCGCTCGAGATCAGCGGTGGTTTCGTTGCGCTCACGGTCGCAGCCGCTGACGGCGGCACCCCGCGCGGCCAGCAACAGAGCGAGCCCGGCCATCCCGGCACCGCCGATTCCCATCAGGTGGATCGCGGCGCCGCTGGCAGTCAGCTCGGCCAACCCGTGCGCTTCGGTCAACGGTCCTCCATCAGGCGCCAGAGGTCGGCGGCGATGTCGTCCGCCGCTTGCGGGTTGCCGCGCCCCTCTGCGGCCTGGCTCATGCTCTCGAGTCGCTGCGGCCAGGTCAGCAACTCGACGACGGTGTGCCACAGGGTCACAGGGTCCCGCTTCATCTCGGGCTCATCCACGACGACGGCCGCTCCGGCCTCCTCCATGGCCACGGCGTTGGAGCGCTGATGATCGGCCGCCGCATGGGGCAGCGGCACGAGCACGGCCGGCACGCCCCAGGCGCAGAACTCGGCCAGCGCCAACGCACCGGCCCGTGACACGGCCAGCGTGGTCACCGACAGCGCCTTCTCCATCTCGGCTATGTACGGCAGTGTCCGCACGGCGACCCGGCTACCCAGCTTCGCCAGGCGCGCAGAAATCGCGGCGTGATGCAACGGGCCCGTCGACCAGAGGAGCTGCGCGTCGGGCGGCAGTGCCGGCAGCTCGCCGTCGTGGACGGCCTCGATCGCAGCGACCAACGCCTCGTTGATCGGCGCGGCGCCCTGGCTGCCGCCCACTATGAGGACGACACGTCCGGGCGCCAGCCCGTACTCCTCACGCACCGACTGAGGCTGCGGTCGCTGGTCCGGCCAGCGTATCGGGTTACCGTGAACGCGTACGAGCGTGTCACGTCCCGGCCACAAGTTCTTCATCGCCTCCTCGTAACCCAAGTGTAGCTGGTCCACATAGGGCGCCAGCCAGCGTGTCGTGAGACCCGGGTAGCTGTTCTGCTCCTGCAATGCCGTAGGCAGGCGGCGGGCGCGCGCCCAGCCAACGACCGGTCCTGCGGCGTAGCCGCCTGTACCAACCACCAGGTCGGGAGCGAACGAATCGAGAAGACGCCGGATCTCCCGGCTCGCCACGACCGCCGACCGTAATAGCCGCCAGTTCTGCCACGGACGGCTGCGGCGAATCGGCTCGAGAGGCAGAAGGCGATGCGGGACACCCCGTTCAGGAAGTACGCGAGCCTCGATTCCTCTCTGGGCGCCGACCAGCAGTATCTCGATCTCATTACGCGCCGACCTCCTCAGTGCTTCGGCCAGGTTCAGGGCCGGGTACAGATGCCCGCCGGTTCCTCCACCGGCGATGATCGCACGGTATGCCACGTCATCACGCCCGCCAGCTGCCGATGTTCAGGAGGATGCCAACCGCCGCCAGGCAGACGACTAGACTCGAGCCGCCGTAGCTGATGAACGGAAGTGTCACTCCTGTTGTCGGCAGCAGGCCTAAGGTCACGCAAATGTGAAGCAAAGCGCTGACCACAATTAGCGCTGTAAGGCCCACGGCCAGTAGAAAGCCGAACCCGTCGGGTGCGCGTCGCGCGACTCGCAGCCCCAGGACACCCACTGCCGCGATCGCCAGCACGATCGCCGCCGTCCCAACGAGCCCCCACTCCTCCGCGATGATCGCAAACGCGAAATCGTTGTGCGGCTCCGGCAGGAAGAAGTACTTCTGCGTGCTCTCGCCGTAGCCAACGCCCATAACGCCGCCGGAACCGACGGCAATCAGTGATTGGTGTAGTTGGTGGCCCGCACCCGCAGGGTCGGTCCCACCGCTGAAGAACGTGGCGATCCGTTCCATCCGGTAGCTGGCGGACCGGACCCACTCCCAGAAGAGTGGGAGCGCCAGCAGGGCGATCAGCACGAAATGGCCGACCCGCGCGCCCGCAGCGAACAGAACGATCGCGCAGAGCATCCCGATCACAACGGCTGAAGAAAGATCGGGCTCGAGAATGATCAGGTAGCCGACGGCCAGATAGATGACGCCGAACGCACCCAACCCCCAGCGCAAACTGCGGATGCGCTCGCCCTTCTTCGCCGCTATCGCTGCCGCCCAGATCACTATCACCAGCTTCGCGACCTCCGACGGCTGGAAACTGAAGCCCAGGTCGAGCCAGCGGCGCGCCCCATTCCGCGGCGGCGCGATCGCCTCGGTACCCGGTAGGACGAGCACCAGGAGCGCCAGTAGCGTCAGGCCGAGCAGCGGCCAGGCCAGCTGCGGGTAGATCCGGTAGTCGACCCGCGCCATCAAGTACAGCGCCAGCAGGCCGACCAGCGCCTTGCTCGCCTGCTGGCGGAGATAGAAGTGGTCGGGCAGTCCCTGCGTCTGCGCGAGGAACGAGCTCGCGCTGTAGACGGTGATGAGGCCAGCCAGCAGCAGGAACACCGTAACCGCGAGCAGCATACCGGCATCGCGTCGCGCGCTGCCTGCCGCAGGCACGTACGCGTCAACCGTCACCGATGCCACTAGATCTCTCACGATATTTCCTGGTCCACGAGCGCCATGAAGTGCTCGCCGCGCTCCTCGTAGTTGCTAAACATGTCGAAGCTGGCGCAGGCGGGCGCGAGAAGAGCAGAGTCGCCCGGTTGAGTCAGGGCACGCGCCCGCCGCACCACATCTTCAAAAGGCCCGTTCTCGCGCACGAGCGTTACATCGTCGCCGAGCTCGGACTCGATCTG
>JBDHKT010000329.1:0-3423 GCA_039586255.1 Gemmatimonadota bacterium
CTCGAGTACCTGCTGCTCCCACTGGCTCTGCGCCGCCGCCTGCAAGGGAGCGAGCGCCAGCGCCGCTAGCACGAAAAGGAAGGGACCTCTCTTCATGAGGCTAACTCCAAGTGGCTGGTAGGATTCCGCGGGGGGGGACCGGGGCGTGGGCCACGCCTCGGTGACCACAACTGAGAGTTCTACACGGCACCCGGCGCTCGGTTCCGCGCGCTCCACGCCCGGTGAGCGACCCAAACGACGGCGGCCAGACAGACGACGAAAACAGCCGTCCAGGCGAATACCCAGGTCGGGTAGCGGCCCTGCGCTGGGGACGGTAGCAGGATGACGGCAGGCAGGTCCGGCGTGGTTGCGGATAGGGCTCCACCGGGACCCCGCCGGAAAGGCGGGACGGCGTTCTCCGGGTCGACATCGGCCGGAGCACCTATGATCTCGAGGCGAACCGGGCTCGTGCCCGGGGCGGAGCGCACACCGGGCACGAAGACCGGGATGCGCGAGAAGTCGTCCTCGACCCTGTAGCTGACTCGGAACTGGGCCGGGCCAGGGGTACTCGCCGGTGCGGTGATCCGGCGCACTTCGACCAGCTGCGCGACCTCGAGCACCCCATCCGGCCCAAACGCCCTGTCGAGGATCACGATCTGGCCGGGCAGGCGTGGCGCCTCGAAGACGAGAGGCGCGCCGGAGCGGTCGACCTCGTACTGGGCCATGACCGTCGCATACGAACCCTCGATGACGACCCGGACGAACGCCGCCTCCAACCTCCCCTCCTCCGGTTCCTGGGAGGGGTTGCCCATCGCCAGCGCCGCCAAGAACAGTAGAGCGCCGCTCATCGGTCCACCTCTAGCCTGGCGGCCAGTTCTTCCAAGAAGCGAAGGTTGGCCTGCTGAACCTCGGTATCGCAGTAGGTCGTGTAGATATTCACACTGCTCGGTGTCACGTTCAGCTCATAGGGGTAGGTCCGCGTCGCTATCTCGAAGAAGCGTCCGAGCAGCTCCGTTGTGAAGACCTGCGCGAACCGATCCGGGCTCGTCCCTATGGCGGCGACCTCGGCGCCCAGGTTATCGGGCATGGTTTCGTACGGCTCGAGCTTGCTGACGGCGCCACCCGTGGCGCGTCCCCTGTCGCTGGCCAGACCCACGTCGCCGAAGGGGAGCGAGAGGAACTCGCCGTGGATAACGTGGGTCGCACGCCACTCGCGCTCGAAGTACCTGGGCTTCTCCCAACCAATCATCAACGAGCACTGGAAGGGTGGCTCGTGTTCGAGCTCGATGACGAAGGCCAGCATGTAACCGACCTCCGCCCGCTTCACCGCAGGATCGATCGAACCCTTGTGGGTCAGGACGTTCCCCACCCAGGCCGTCCGGCCGTCGACATCGCGAGTTACGTCCCAGCGACCCGTCCGTGAATCTTCCCGGACTTCCGACCCCCAGGACTCGGCGAGCCGACGCAGGCCCGATCGCGTCCGCACCTTCATGTAGCGAACGGCCAGCACCCGATACGGGAAGAGCGCTATCGCTGCTCCGGCGATCGCGATCGTCAGCCCGGCCGAGCTGTACCGGGCCAGCGGAAAAACGAGCGCTATCCCAATCAGCCCCCACAGACCGCTGACGACCGAGCGCCGCCGCCAACCACTCGGATAGAGGAAGCTGCGCACCAGGAGCATGCCGATCAGCGCAACCAGGACTCTGAGCAGGTATTCCATTCACTCCCTCGAGTCGTTGCCAGTCTCGCTCGTCGGGCCTAATCTGGCGCTCTGCCGCCCCGGCGCGCCAGCGCCCGGCGCGGGACGCACTTATCTTCTCTTCTGTCATGGCTAGTGCGGCTTATTTGAACCTGGGGAGCGCCCGACTCCACCAACGCGCCCAAGCGGCCGTAGCCGGCCTGGCCAACTGCCGGGCGTGTCCGCGGGATTGTCGGGTCAACCGTCTCGAGGACAAGTGGGCGGCCTGCAAGACGGGACGCTATGCGGTGGTGAGCAGCTGCTTCCCACACTTCGGGGAAGAAAACCCGCTACGCGGCTGGAACGGTTCCGGTACAATCTTCTTCTCACACTGCAACCTGCGCTGCGTGTTCTGTCAGAACTACGACATCAGCCAGGCGGTGAAGCCGGGGCCGGCGCGCCCCGGATCGCCCCCGGAGGAGCTCGCAGCCATGATGCTCTCGCTGCAACAGCTAGGCTGCCACAACATCAACTTCGTCACCCCAGAGCATGTGGTGCCACAGGTGCTGGAGGCGCTGGCGCTGGCGGCCGACGCGGGGCTCGAGTTGCCTATCGTGTACAACACGAGCGCCTACGACGCGATGGAGAGTCTCGAGCTGCTCGACGGGATCATCGATATCTTCATGCCCGACCTCAAGTTCTGGTCGAGCGAAGCCAGCGCAAAGTATCTGAAGGCGGAGGATTATCCTGCTGCGGCACGTACGGCGATCTCCGAGATGCAGCGTCAGGTGGGACCGTTGCAGATCGATGTCAACGGCGTGGCGACGCGTGGCGTTCTACTCCGTCACCTGGTCATGCCGGGCCATCTGGACGAAACGCAGGCGATATTCGAGTGGATCGCCAGAGAGCTCGGTACCGACACTTACATCAACCTGATGGACCAGTTCCGCCCCGCCGGTCGTGTCTGCGCCGAACACTATCCGGAGATCAACAGGCGACCGACATCAGCCGAACTCGGCCGCGCCGTGGAGATCGCGTTCGAGCTCGGCCTAACACGGCTGGACGAGCGGAAGGTCGACCCGCGCTTGATTCAAAGGCTCCGGCCAACCTAGTCCTTGGCGAGCCAGCGCTCGGTTTCCTCTATTTCAGAGAACCTGTCGGCCGATCGCCACGAGTGCCGCGAGGCTCGCCAAGACCAGAACCGCCGTACGCGTGTAGCCGCGGTCGAGGATCGGGGCGGTGACCCCGGAGATCGCGAAACCCAGCAGGATGCCGGGCAGGAGTGCAAGAGCCAGGGTAAGTTCCTCGCGCCCGAAGCGGTCCACCAGTACGAGGGCTAACAGGGACACGGAAGCACCTACGAGGAAGACGCCGGAGAGCGTCCCCCGCAGACGAGCTCCCGGCAGGTTCTGGAGCAGCAGCGCGACGGGCGGCCCGCCGACGGCGGCCGTCGTCCCCATGAACCCGGAGAGCACGCCGACGCTCGCCAGGCTCCAGCGCTTCGGCTCGACCCTGATCTTGAGCGAGCTGAATGCAACGGCGAGCAGGACTAAGATCCCGAAGAGGATAGAGATGACGTCGCCGGCGAGCATAACGAGCGCCGCGGCGCCCAGGGCGGTGCCGGGGATGCGCCCCGCCAGCACCCAGGCCACGCCGTGGAAGTCAATTGAGTGGCGCTCGCGATGTGATACCAGCAGTGTAAGTACGACTGCCACACAGAGCACGGGCCCCGGGACGAAGCTGGGATCTATTAGGAAGAGGAGAGG
>JBDHKT010000330.1:0-3419 GCA_039586255.1 Gemmatimonadota bacterium
CGCCAGCAGTGGGTGGAGTCGACGTACGCGTCGCGTACGATGCGCTGGGGTGGCCCGATGCTGCTGATCTTCATCATCTACCATCTACTGCACCTTACCACCGGACAGGCGCACGGAAGTTTCGTGGCCGGCGACGTCTATCACAACGTTGTGGCGGGGTTCAGCATCTGGTGGGTTTCCGGATTCTACATCATCGCGCAACTCGCCCTCGGCCTGCACCTCTACCATGGTGTGTCGAGCATGCTGCAGACGTTGGGGCTGAGCCACGCGAGCTACAACCGTGTACGGACGGTCATCGCGCTGCTGATCGCCCTGGTGATCGCTATCGGCAACATCTCGATCCCGGTCGCCGTACTGACCGGCGTCGTGAGCTGAGAGCGAACGGAGATTTCCATGGAACTCAAAGCGAAGATTCCGTCGGGTCCGATAGAGAAGATGTGGGAGAAGCATCGCTTCGACATGAAGCTGGTGAACCCTGCGAACAAGCGGAAGTACAGCGTCATCGTTGTCGGCTCCGGGCTGGCGGGCGCCTCGGGCGCCGCATCGATGGCCGAGCTGGGCTACAACGTGAAGTGCTTCTGCTATCAGGACAGTCCGCGCCGCGCCCACTCGATCGCTGCCCAGGGCGGCATCAACGCGGCCAAGAACTACCAGAACGACGGCGACAGCGTGTACCGCCTGTTCTACGACACGGTCAAGGGTGGAGACTTCCGGTCACGCGAAGCGAACGTGCACCGGCTGGCCGAGCTGAGCGTGAACATCATCGACCAGTGTGTCGCGCAGGGCGTTCCGTTCGCGCGTGAGTACGGGGGCCTGCTGGCCAACCGCTCGTTTGGTGGCGCGCAGGTCTCACGCACTTTCTACGCGCGTGGTCAGACGGGCCAGCAGCTGCTGCTGGGCGCCTACCAGGCGCTGGAGCGTCAGATCGGGCTGGGCAAGGTCGAGATGTACGCGCGTCACGAGATGCTCGAGCCGATCCTGATCGACGGGCGCGCTCGCGGCATAGTCGTGCGTGACATGGTGACCGGCGAGCTCGAGACGCACCTGGCCGACGCGGTTGTACTGGCCACCGGCGGCTACGGCAACGTCTTCTTTCTGGCGACCTACGCGAAGGGATGTAACGGCACGGCGATCTGGCGGTCGTACAAGAAGGGCGCCTGCTTCGCCAACCCGTGCTTCACCCAGATCCACCCGACCTGCATACCGGTGCACGGCGACTACCAGTCGAAACTGACGCTGATGAGCGAATCGCTGCGCAACGACGGTCGCATCTGGGTACCGAAGCAGGCCGACGACAAACGACCGCCGGGTGAAATCCCGGAGGACGAGCGCGACTACTACCTCGAGCGGATCTATCCCAGCTTCGGCAATCTGGCGCCGCGCGACGTCTCGTCGCGGGCGGCGAAGCGGGTGGTGGATGAGGGGCGCGGCGTCGGTCCCACCGGTGTCGGCGTCTATCTCGATTTCGCCGACGCCATCGAGCGGCTGGGTGAGGACACGATCGGCGAGCGCTACGGCAACCTGTTCGAGATGTACGAGCGGATCACCGACGACGATCCCTACAAGGTGCCGATGCGCATATACCCGGCCACCCACTACACGATGGGCGGCCTCTGGGTCGACTACAACCTCGAGAGCACCATCCCCGGCCTGTTCGTGATCGGCGAGGCGAACTTCTCCGATCACGGCGCCAACCGGTTGGGGGCCAGTGCGCTCATGCAGGGCCTGGCCGACGGCTACTTCGTCATCCCCTACACGATCGGCGACTACTTGGCCCGGACGAAGTTCGAGCCGCTGGGCGCGGACCACCCCGAGGCGGTGGCCACCGTGGCGGAGGTCGAGGGGCGGATGAAGCGACTGCTCTCGATAAATGGCAAGCGCACGGTCACCTCCTTCCACCGCGAGCTGGGCCAGATCATGTGGGAGTACTGCGGCATGGCGAGGACGCGCGAGCGGCTGCAGGAGGCGCTGGGTAAGATCCCGGCCCTACGTGAGGAGTTCTGGGAGAACGTAACCGTCCCCGGCGAAGCCGCGGAGCTCAACCAATCGCTCGAGTACGCCGGCCGAGTCGCCGATTTCCTGGAGATCGGCGAGCTCATGTGCCTCGATGCGCTGGAGCGCGAGGAATCGTGCGGCGCGCACCTGCGCGAAGAGTACCAGACCGAGGACGGCGAAGCGCTGCGGGATGACCAGAACTACCGCCACGTCGCTGCCTGGGAATACGCCGGCGAAGGGAAGAAGCCGATCCGCAACGTCGAGCCGCTGGAATTCGAGTACGTCGAACTCGCGACACGGAGCTACAAGTGATGAAACTCACTCTTCATATCTGGCGTCAGCAGAACGCGAAGTCGAAGGGTCGTTTCGTCAAATATGGCCTCGCTGACGTTAGCCCCGACATGTCCTTCCTCGAGATGCTGGACGTGCTCAACGAAAAGCTCATTGTGGAAGGCGAGGACCCGGTCGCATTCGACCACGATTGCCGCGAAGGTATCTGCGGTACCTGTGGTGTTGTGGTCAACGGCAGGGCGCACGGACCGCGCGACCGCACGACGATGTGCCAGCTCCACATGCGCGAGTTCAAGGACGGCGACACGCTGTGGATCGAGCCCTGGCGTGCCAAGGCGTTCCCGGTCCTCAGGGACCTGATCGTCGATCGTAGCGCGCTCGACCGCATCATCGCGGCCGGCGGCTTCATCGGCGCTCCCACCGGTTCGGCGCCCGACGCCAACGCGATCCCGATCCCCAAGGAAGACGCCGACCTTTCCATGGACGCGGCGGCCTGCATCGGCTGTGGCGCCTGTGTGGCTGCCTGTCCCAACGCCTCGGCCATGCTGTTCACCGCGGCCAAGGTCTCGCAGTTCGCGAAGCTGCCGCAGGGTCAGCCGGAGCGTTACAGGCGAGTGAAGGCGATGGTGCGCCAGATGGACCTAGAGGGCTTCGGCAACTGCACGAACCACGGCGAGTGCACCGCCACCTGCCCGAAGGCCGTCAGCCTGGACCACATCGCTCAGCTGAACCGCGACTACCTGAGGTCGTCGCTGCGCGCCGACCGCCGCATCGTGTCGGAGCTAGGCGCCGGCTAGCCGGACGCTTGACCGGAGCGGGTGCACCGTATTTGTTCGGGGCTTATGACCGAGACCTTCTCGCTCCGGGTCGTCACCTTCAACGCGTGGGCGCTCCCGGTCACGATACCGTCGCAAGAGAAGCGACACCGCCTGAAGCGACTTCCCGAGGCGATCGCGGCGCTCGATGCCGACGTCATAGTACTCCAGGAGCTGTTCGACGTGCGGGGCCGGCGCCGCCTGCTGCGCGAGCTGTGCCCACCGTACCTGACCACGCCCGATGCGAGAGAGACCCGTCGTATTCTGGGGCTGGTGCCTGCCGACACGACCGGCGGACTGCTCGTACTCTCGCGCTAC
>JBDHKT010000331.1:0-3418 GCA_039586255.1 Gemmatimonadota bacterium
CCGAACCCGCCGGAGCCAGCACGACGCGATCACCCGGACTCAGCGCTACGGGCTGCGCCAGATCACCGATCCGGATCTTCGGTCCCTGCAGGTCGACGAGCAGCGCTACCGGCCTGCTAAGTCGCGTCGAGCAGTCGCGAATCTGCCGCGCGGCCGCCCGTGTCTGCTCCGCTGAACCGTGGGACATGTTGAGGCGAGCGACATCCATCCCGGCCTGGCACATCGCCTCCAGCGTCGCCGGGTCGGACGAGGCGGGTCCGATGGTGCAGATGACCTTCGTCTTGAGAAACGATTGCGCGGGCGTGTTCATCATGAACGCCTGGCTGCGAGGCGCGCCACCAGCTGGGGCAGGATCTCGCCCGCGGGCCCCTCGAGAAAGATGTCGACGTAGTGCGTGAGCTGAGACGGCTCGACGTTCACCTCCACCACCACGGCGCCCGACGCCGACGCGACGAGCGGGAGGTTGGCCGCCGGCTGAACCATACCGGACGTCCCGACTACGAGCATGACGTCGCAGGCGCTGCTGGCCGCCTCGGCCTTCTGGAATACGCCGGCCGGTAACATTTCGCCGAACCAGACGACATCGGGTCGGATGGGCGACCCGCAGTGAGGACAGTTCGCGGGCTCGAGATCGCCGACGGCGTCGCTTACCGGCTCATCGATCTCCACAGGGTGATCCTGCTCGAAGCACTTGAAGCGATGAATGTTGCCGTGCACCTCCAGGACGGTGCTCGAGCCGGCCTCGAGGTGGAACCCGTCGATGTTCTGCGTGACGACAATGACCTGGGGGACCAGTTCCTCGAGCTCGGCAAGCGCCCGGTGCCCAGCGTGTGGAGCCTTCTGAGCTATCAGCCCACGCCGGTAGTTGTACCATCCCCAGACCCGGGCCGGGCTCTCCTGGAATCCCTGGCGCGTGGCAAGCTCCTCGGGATTGTAGCGTTCCCAGAGCCCCTCCTGAGCCTCCCGGAACGTGGCGATGCCGCTCTCCTTCGACATCCCGGCGCCGGTAGCGGCGACGACCAGCTGTGCTTTGTCGAGGGCTTCTACGACCGTATCGAGTTCTTCCATTGTGGCAGACCTCTTGACCGGTCAGTTGAACATCGGACGTCGATCTCGAGACATCAAACCTCGATGTCAATAGTAGAACGTTCGGCGTTGAGAACTCAAGGCGCGCAGCGCCGTCTCACTTCGATGTTGTATGTTGGATAGGCGATGTTCGATGTTCGAATCATCCCCCTCGATGCACCAGCTCGCCGCCAACCACAGTCACCGAGACTCTCGCGGACGGTATCTCCTCCGCCTCGGCCGTCGCCGGATCGATGTCCCAAGCGCAGAAGTCCGCATGGTAGCCGGGTGAGAGGCGGCCGCGGCGGTCGGCATCTCCCGCCGCGACTGCAGGGCCCTCGGTGTGGGCTCTCAACACCTCGAGGCCTGTCAACCGCTCATCGGGGTACCAACCGTCGTCGGGATAACCGGATCGATCGCGTCTTGCCAGCGCCGCGTAGAAGGACTCGCGCGGATCGGCTTCCTCGACGGGCGCGTCGGAGCCGAAGGCCAGGACCGTGCCGGCGTCGAGCAAGCTGCGCAGAGCCATCGTCCCGCGGCAGCGCACGGGTCCCCAGCGCTCTTCCGCGAGCCGCACGTCGGTCAACAGATGCGATGGCTGCATCGAGGCGACGATACCGGATCGCGCCGCGCGCCCGAGATCGTCCCGATGGACACACTGCAGGTGCTCGATCCGATGGGGGATCGCCAGGCCGCTGGAGCCGGCGCGCTCCAGGGTATCAAGCACCATGCGCACGGCGGCGTCGCCGATGGCGTGGACGGTGGCGGCGAGGCCGGCATTCGCCGCACGCTCGACTTCCGCCGCCAGCTCCTGCGGCTCGATGCGCAGGATGCCGCGTCCCTCCGAATCTTCGTAGGGCTCGAGCATCCAGGCGGTGCGTGAGCCGAGGGCGCCGTCGCTGAAGTACTTGATCCCGCCAACCCGGAGCCGCTCGCTACCGAACCCGCTGGCGATTCCGCACTCGATCAGTGTGTCTATGAAGCGCTGCGGGAAGTGGTGCAGAATGCGGAGGTGGAGCTCGCCCGCGAGCTCGAGTCCTTCCAACATGCGGAAGGAGTCCGGTGCCTCCACCGAGTGTACGGCCGTCACCCCGACGCGGTGGAGTGCCGCCTGCCCCTCCAGCAGCGCCGCCTTCCGCTCCTCATCACTGGGGCGCGGCCGTCCCTCATACCACCAGTCGAGGGCAGTCTCCTTCAGCACGCCCGTAGGCCGGCCGTCGGGATCCCGCTCCAGCGACCCACCGGGCGGATCGCTCCGCTTCTCGAGAATTCCCAGCCGGCGCATCGCCTCCGTGTTCAGCCAGCCGGAATGAAGATCGTGGGCCAGCAAAGCGACGGCGCGACCCAGCGACGCTTCGTCCAGATCAGACAATTCGGCCTCGCGCCGCAAGGCGGGATCCCAACCCTTGAACTCGAACCACGCCCCCGGCGCAGCGGAGTCGGCCCGGCGCCTGACCGACGCCAATACCTCCACCATCGCGCTGGCGCCCGATAGGTCGGGCGCCCTGCGGCCGAGCGCCCACTCGATCAGGTGCACGTGCGAGTCAGTCAGCCCGGGCACGACCGTCGCCGGCCGCAGGTCGAGCCACTCGCCGCTGCCGCCGACCAGCGAGTGGATCTCGTCCGCGGAACCGATGGCCGCGATACGCCCGGCTCGGACCGCCAGGCATTCGACCTCGGGACGCTCGGGATCCAGCGTGCGGATCAGACCCGCGCGCACGGCCAGCATGCGCTCGCTCGTCATCTCTGGCCTTCGGTGGGTTGACGCCCAGCTAATCCAGCTGGAACTCGAGGTCGGATACCAACTCCGGACGGTGACGGGCGATCCACTCGTGGAGATTCCTCACCTGGACCATCGAGAGTTTCTGCAGCACCGGGAGGGGCAAGCCCGGGATCACCGCCGCCAGCGAGCGCCGTAGCAGGTAGTCCCGCTGCTTCCTGCGCAGCGTCGCGGACATGGCCGGACCGCTGGGAGTATCGGGGATCGGCTCGAGCAGAGTCCGGAAACTGTGGATCTGTCGATCTGAGAACTCCGCGGGGATCTGGTGGCGACGGCTACCCACGAGGAAGTTACCGTCTGGGTCGACCATGATCGATCTAGCCATCAGCCTTCCTTGCCGGATGTGTCGAAGAGACTCGCTCCCGGCCCCTGAAAGGGCGGGCTACGTTACAGTTTTTGGTGGATCCAGCGTTACGAATCTACGACATCGGCCGCCGAATCGCAACAAAGGAGCAAGGCTAGCGTTTACGCCATCTCGCCCCTGGGGCGGCCACTGGGGGCTTCCATAACCCAGAGGGGCACGCTCTTGAGGTGCCGCTCGTCGATCTTGACCTCGAAGGAGTAGTCGCCGGG
>JBDHKT010000332.1:0-3415 GCA_039586255.1 Gemmatimonadota bacterium
GGCGTCCTCGAGCTGCTCGAGAGCGGCCTCGTGGGCAACGTCGAGTGGGTGAGCCGCCCCCTGGACCGCGGCGCGCGTCAGTACCACTGGTCCGCGGACGGAAGCTCCATCTACTTCAGCGCAGGCGTGCACGGCACGGTCCCGATTTACCGCGCCCCGCTGCATGACGGCCAGATCCGCCAGGTGGTCTCGGGCGAGCGGGGGGTGCTCTCCTTCGACCTGGGCGCGGAGAAGCTCGCCTTCGTTGTCACTCAGCCGGCCAACCCATCCGAGGTCTACGTGGCCAACGCCGACGGGGACAACGAGCGCCGGCTCACCGACCTGAACACCGGGTGGCTGTCGGGGATCTTCGTACAACCTCACCGCGGTTTCTGGTATGAGAGCTTCGACGGCCGCCGCGTACAGGGCTGGCTGATCGAACCCGTCGGCTATCGCGACAGCGAGGCGTATCCGCTGGCCGTCGAGATCCACGGCGGCCCCCATTCGATGTGGGGCCCCGGCGAGCGGACCATGTGGCACGAGTTCCAGTTGCTCGCCGCGAACGGATATCTCGTTCTGTACACGAACCCGCGGGGCAGCGGTGGGTACGGGTACGGCTTCAAGTACGTGATCCAGCGTGCTTGGGGCGACGGGCCGATGCGTGATGTGCTCACCGCGGTCGATACTGTTGTCGCCCGCCGCATCGTCGACGAGGATCGCATGGTCGTCACTGGTGGCAGCTACGCCGGCTACCTGACCGCATACCTGGTCGGCAACGACCACCGCTTCGCCGCCGCGGTCGCCCAGCGCGGCGTTTACGACCTGGCGACATTCTTCGGCGAAGGGAACGCCTGGATGCTTGTGCCCTTCGAGTTCAACACCTACCCGTGGGATGACCGGGAGGTCCTGCGCCGCGAATCACCCATCACCTACGCGCACCAGATCGAGACGCCGCTCCTCATCATCCACTCAGATCGCGACCTGCGAACCGGTGTCTCGCAGTCGGAGATGCTCTATCGGACGCTGAAGGTGCTCGAGAAGCCGGTGGAGTACGTGCGGTACCCGCGCCAGGGACACGACCTTTCGCGTAGCGGAGAGCCTACTCTGCGAATCGATCGACTGCTGCGCATCCTCGAATTCTTCCAGCGACACGTGCGGCCGGATCTCTAAGGCTGCACAGCGAGTCCGTGGTCGGAGAGGAAGCCTCTGATCTCCTTCAGGGTCGCCTTGCCCGAGTGCAGCATAGTGCTTACGAGGACCGCGTCGGCATCGCCGATCATCAGGGCGTCGAACAGATCTTCCATCCTATTCGCATCGCCCGCCGCCATCACAGGTTTTGCCACAGCCGAGCTCACCGAGCGTAGCAGCTCCAGATCGTAGGGTTCCCCGTGCGGGCCGCCGCCCGGCGACTCGATGATGATCGCGCCGCCATTCTGAGCCTCGACGACCTTGGCCCAGGTCAGGGCATCCCACTCGCTGGTCGCACCGCCGGGCCCGTTGAAGACCCGCCAGCCATCGTCAGCGCCGGCGGCCGTGACGGCGACGGCGATCGCTTCGGACCCGAAATCGCGGGCGAGGTTCGCGATGAGATCCGGGTCGTCGAGGGCAGCCCTCTGTACGGCAACCCGCGCGGCACCGGCCGCGAGCAGATCGCCGACCTCGGCCGCGCTTGTCAGGTCCGTCCAGAACACGAGCGGCACCGCGAGATCTGCCGCGAGGCGCTCGGCCAGCTCGCACAGGCGTTCGAGCGGCGTGACCCGGGCGACGAAGATGATCTCGTCGGCGCCCTCCTCTGCGTAGGCGGTGGCGGCCCGGGAGGGATCGGGACTCGTTCCGAGCCAACCCAGGGCCTCGGCCAGGGCGCCGTCGCCGCCGAGTGAGAGGCTGGGGATGATTCGCTTGAACTGCAGCTGCCGCTACTCCACTTCTTCGGGCTCGGGCGCCAGTGGCACGTTCTTGCGGATGCGGTGACTGAAGAGTGTGATCTCGGTGAGACCGGCGCTCCGCAGCACCTGCTCGCCGACATCCCAGCCCTGCTCGAAGCTGGTCGGGACGTGACTGTCGGTCCCGATGGTCACCGTCGCCACGTGGGCGTCCTTCGCCATCTTGAGGATATCGAGGGACGGGTAGGGCTCGGCCGGCGCCTGGACGACGCCCGACGTGTTCACCTCGAGCCCCAGACCCTTGGAGACCATCGTTTCCAGCAGGCCGCGAATCTGCGACTCGAACGGCTTGGCCTTAAACGGGCCGTACTGCTTCACGCCGAACCGCTTCGCCATATCCAGGTGGGCAACCACGTCGAAGCCACCCCACTCCAGCATCTCTCCCAGCGCCTCGAAGTACCGGCCGTAGGCCTCCGAAGCATCGCGGGTCTTGAAGTAGCCACTTACTGCACCGCCGGAGATCTGCTCGCCGTCGACCACGTGCAGGGAGCCGATGATCAGATCGAAGTCGACGGAATCGGTGAGCGCGTCGAGGGTCTCTACCCACTCAGGTCGGTACTCGTACTCAGCCCCGAGCAGGATGCGCAGCTCCGGGTACTCGGGCTGCAGCCGCTCGATCTCGTGCTGGAGCTGCTCGAACCTCGAACGGGCTTCTACCAGATCGAGGATCCACTCGTCGCCCGTCGCGCTCAGTGTCTCGGCGTGATTGGTGAAGCAGATCTCTTCGAACCCTAGCTGCGCCGCGATCTCGCAGACCTCTTCGGTGCTGCCGCGACCGTCGCTCGAATACTGGTTGTGAATATGATAGTTGACACGCACGGCTCAGCCTCGATTGACCAATGCGATCGCCACGCCGTCTCGGGTCGGCACGACGATCGACGTGAATCGCGAGTCCTGGGCGACCCGGCGATTGAACTCCTGGATGCCGACGACTTCCGGGTCCCGGCTGTCGCGCTCCAGGACCCGTCCACCCTTTAGCGCATTGTCGGCGATCACCAGCCCCCCGGCCCTCACGTGGCCGGCGCACCACTCGAGGTAGCGGGGATAACCCTCCTTGTCAGCATCGATGAACACCGCGTCGAACGGTGCGTCGTTCGCCAACTCCTCGAGCAGCCGATCCGCTTCGCCGACCCTCACCTCGACCCGATCGTTCAACCCGGCGCGGCCGATGTAATCCCGCGCCAGCTCCGCACGATCGGCGTCTTTCTCGATCGTGATCAATCGACCGTCCGCCGGCAGAGCCCGGCCCATCCATATGGCGCTGTAGCCGCCCAGGGTTCCCAGCTCGAGGACGCGCCTGGCATCGACGGCCCGCAGTAGCACCTGGAGCAGCTTCCCTTCCTCGGCGCTGATGTAGATCTGCGGGAGATCCGCCCGGTCCATCGCGCGCCGCAACTCGACAAGCACCTCGTCCTCGGACGCGAAGAGATCGGTGACGTAGCGCTCGCACGCTTCTCGGCCGGCGTCGTCCATGCGGCCCCGGGCGGTCAGCG
>JBDHKT010000333.1:0-4656 GCA_039586255.1 Gemmatimonadota bacterium
CCAGTCGGTCATGATCATTCAGCCGATAGATCTGTTGCCCGACGGGCGGCAGAACATGTGCGACGGCTGTCCCGACATGACGGTGTGGAACGGACGCCTGGCGTGGTCGTGCCGGTTGGAGGAACCGATGAACTTCGGCGGCTTCGTTCAGACGGTCCCCAAGGGTACCAGTTAGAGCCACTGATCAGAATGGGCGACGGCAAAGCGGCCCAGCCGCTCGGCAGCGACCGGCCCGGCGAACTGGAGCACATGAAGCTCGTCGACAAGATCTCGTCGGCCTACAACGTCTTATTGGCCTTCGTGTGGGCCATCCTCATCCCCCAGTGGCCATACGCGTGGGTGCTGTTTCTGGCGCACGGCGCTGCCGCCCTCCTGCCGAGGCTGATCGAGCGCGCCGGCGAGGATCTGACGCCGGTCGGCCGCGTTCTGCGAGACATCTACCCGCTGCTGTGGATCCTGGCCTTCTGGACGGAGCTGGACTTCATCCGCCGGCTACTGCACGACACGGCCTACGACCGGGTAATCGGGGCCCTCGACGTTGCGCTGCTCGGGGTCCACCTGGATGAAGTCTGGATGCCGGCGATGCCCTGGCTGTGGTTCAGCGAGATCATGCACCTGGCATACTTCGGCTACTACCTGACGGTGATCCTCCCGCTACTCTATATGCTGTTCAGGGGCAGCCGGGAGATGAAGCACGACATGACGCTTCGGGTCGTGCTCGTCTACTTCGCGTGCTACGTCGTGTACATCACGTTCCCGGTGGACGGCCCCCACTTCTTGAGCGAGCACTACCAGGGGCCGCACCAGCAGGGATTCTTCTACCGACTGGAGCGGGTGCTGCAGGGCCAGGGAGACTCGCTGGGCTGCGCGTTCCCGAGCTCGCACGTCGCCGCGTCGACGACCATGGCCTACATCGGGGTGCGCTGGTTCTCGAAGCCGGTGGCTGCGCTGCTAGTGGTGGCGGCAGCGGGCGTAGCCGTGTCGACTGTCTACACGCAGAACCATTTTGCGGTCGATTCGGTGGCGGGGATACTGTTCGCGCTTTGGCTCAACCTGCTGGTCGTTCCTGTGCTTGTGCGCTGGTGGAGATCTGAATATCCAATATCCGACATCCATTGACCATGTGTTCAACCCGGATCCTGCATTGCACGCTTGATGCCCATGATACGAAGGCCCGGCATCTGGGTGTTGGGCGCCGGACGGGTCGTCTCGCTCCGGCCTCCCCCGCGCTCACGGTCACCCGTGAGCGCGGGCTCGCTAACACCAGCTGCACTCGACGACCCGCCCCGACGCCCGCAACCGGTGGGTGAGCACCAACCGCTGCTCTCCACTGCTCTCCCATCAGTCGCATTTCTTCGGGGGATGTCCCTCGTCCCCGCCTGATCCGGGCCGGGAGGAGCCGGGGGACCGCCGAGCGGAGCTGGTTTTAGCGACCCGGCTCCGATCCTCAGGCCAAGTGTGCGGGTGAGTTGCCCGATGTCTTCGCCGCAAGCACCGACCCCGACTGCCGGGTCGGCCGGAGCGAGCGGTCCCACCGGCTCCGACCTCCGGGCCGGCCGGAGCGAGCGGTCCGCCGGCGCCTGGCGGCCGCACCATACCTCGGCCCATTTTCCCGTAAACATCCAAGCCGTTCTCGCAGGAAAGGGGGCCACCACGGAGACTCCATCCACCCTCACCGGGCTGCTGCCAGTCTTCAGGGCGGTCGTCCGCGCCGTTGTGCCCGAGGCGGACGAGTTGAGCGACGCCGATTGGGGTGAGCTGGTGGAGCTGGTCGACGAATCGCTTCGCAGCCGGCCCGCCGAGCTCCGGCGTCAGCTGCGGCTGTTCCTGCGGCTGGTAGAGTGGCTGCCGCTCTTCCGTTACGGTCGCCGGTTCAGCTCACTCGAGCCGGGCCGCCGCGCCCGCTTCCTGGCCGGACTTCAGAATCACCGCGTGGACAGGATACGCGTCGGTTTCTGGGGCCTCAGGGCCCTGGCGCTGCTGGGCTATTACGGCCGTAGCGCCGCGGCTGCCGCCGTCGGCTACCACCCCAACCCCCGCGGCTGGGAGGCGGCCCGGCGATGATGGAGCGGGAGTACGACATCGTCATCATCGGATCCGGTGCGGGCGGCGGGACCGTGGCCCAGGAGCTGGCGCCGCTGTGCCGGGACGGTGCACGGATCGTCGTGCTCGAGAAGGGGCCTCGCCTTAGTGACGACGAGTTCAACGGCGGCGAAGTGGAGATGGCGCAGGCGCTGTATGAGGACGGCGGCGGCATGCTCACCGCAAACGGCTCGATGACCCTCGCCATGGGCTGTGGCTACGGTGGCTCGACGACCGTCTACACCGGCACCTCGATCATGGCGCCGGAACGCGTGATCGCGGGCTGGAACGTTCCCGGCCTCGGCCACGAGGAGATCGAGCGCCGCACGCGCAAGTTCATCGAGCAGAACAACGTCCACTACCTCGAGGAAGAGCGAATCAACGAGAACAACCGGCTCTTCGTCGAGGGGTGCCGTCGCCTCGGCTATAACGTCCAGCAGTTCCCGATCAACGTGCGGGAGTGCCGCGGCTCGAGCCTCTGCAACCTGGGGTGCCCGAACCAGGCCAAGCAGGGCACGAACCGGGTCCAGTTGCCGCGGGCCGAGCGGGAGGGCGTCGAGGTTGTGACGCGCTGCGAGGCGGCCCGGCTGGAAGGCCGGACGCTGATCGCGCGGGTGACGCCGAAGCCGAACGGAGGCAAAGGCGAGCCGTCGCCCTGGGAGCCCGGCGATTACCGAATCCGGGCGAAGGTGATAGTGGCGTGTGCGGGTGCTGTGAACACACCGGCGCTGTTGATGCGCTCGCGCCTACCCAGCAGATTGCCGCGCCTGGGTCACGGCTTCACGAGTCACCCGGCTCTGATCCTGGTCGCCGAGCACGAGCGGTCGATCAGCAACTTCGTCGGCCACCCGAAGAGCTACTATCTGGACGAGTTCGTCGAATCGGAGGGCTTCATCCTCGAGACGTGCATGTACTTCCCGTTCACGACCGCGAAGAGCCTGCGCGGGTTCGGCGCGCCGCACAGCGAGTTCATGCGGGCTTTCCCGCGCCTGCAGATGATCCTCGTCCTGGCCTGCGATCACGCCGACCCGGGCAACCGGGTGACGATCGACGGCAGCGGCCGACCCGTGGTCCACTACCGGTTTACACCCGAGGTGACGAAGGCTTTGGCGCGGGGCACGCTCGCCTCGGCGCGGATCTTTTTCGCCGCGGGCGCGCGGCGCGTCCACGTCCCAGCGGCGACGCACACAACGGTGGAGTGCCAGGACGCCGAGCTCCTGGAAGAGATCATCGACGAGCGTCATTACCGGCCCGGCGGCGTCAGCGTGTCCGCCGCCCACCTGCAGGGCGGTTGCGGTATGGGGCTCACCGCGGACGACTCGGTCACCGAGTCGCCGATGCCAGCCTGTTCCCCGACTCGATCGAGATCAACCCGTACCTGACGATCATGGCCCTCGCCGACCGGGTCGCACAACGCATCCGTCAGGAAGCCGGGACTCTACTGGGCTGACCAGATGACGAAGATGACAGGTGGCGACATCGTCGTGCGGGCTCTGGAGGATGAGGGCATCCCCTTCACCTTCGGCATCCCCGGTACCCACAACATCGAGCTCTACGATTCGCTGAGCCGCTCGGCCTCGGTACGCCCGATCCTCGTGACCGACGAGCAGAGCGCCTCGTTCATGGCCGACGGTGTCTCCCGCTCGTCCGGCTTACTCGGCTGCGTCAACGTGGTGCCCGGTGCCGGCCTCACCCACGCCCTCTCCGGGATCGCCGAGGCCTACCTGGACGGGATCCCGATGCTCGTTCTCGGCTGCGGAGTCCGCAGCGACAGCGGCAAGGCGTTCCAGCTGCACGACGTCGACCAGTTGGCCATGGTCCGCCCGGTAACCAAAGCCCAGCTCCGGCCGGAACGCGGCTCCGATCTCTACGTCACGGTCCGCGGTGCATGCAGGATCGCCCGCGCCGCACCGGCGGGTCCCGTCTTCGTCGAGATCCCGGTGAACTACTACCTGTCCAAGCACGAGCTCGGGCTCGACGCCTGGGCGGACGAAGAGCCGGCGCCCGCCGGCCCGGACCCGCAGGCACTGCGACGCGCGGTGGATCTTCTGGCAGGTAGCCGCCGCCCCCTGCTCTATCTGGGACTCGGGGCGGCGGGGGCCGGTGCGGATCTGGTGGCCCTGGCAGAGCGGCTCGAGGCGCCCGTGGCCACGACGATCCAGGGGAAGGGAGTCTTCCCGGAGAGCCACCCTCTCTGGCTGTGGTGCGGAGTCGGGGCCATGGCGCCGCCCTTCGTTCGCCAGGCCACGGGCAATTGCAACCTAATGCTGGCGATCGGCTGCCGTTTCTCCGAGGTGGGGACGGGGAGCTACGGCTTCGAGCCGCCCGGCCCGCTGATACACGTCGACGTCGACGAATCGGCCGTGGGACGGAACTATCCGGCGGAATTGGGGATCGTCTCCGACGCCCAGAGCTTCGTCGCCGCGCTGCTGGCTGAGCTTCAGCCCCGGAGCCCCGATCCCGACCTGCGGGGGGCTATCCGGGAAGGCCACGAACAGGTCGGCTCCGGGTGGGCGGACCGAAGCGGTGAGCGCGTGAGCCCCCATCGCCTGTTACGAGCGCTGCAGGAGCTCT
>JBDHKT010000334.1:0-3409 GCA_039586255.1 Gemmatimonadota bacterium
GGCGAACATCTTGAGATCGACGCTCGGCAGGCGGCCTAGGAGATTGAGGAGGGCGGTCCGCACATCCACCCCGAGGCGGTGCTCCTCGTGGAAGCGTGCGAACTCCTCGCCCAGCGGCGCGGGCGTCTCACGTGCCACGAACTCCATAGCGGCCTGAAAGCTGTAGCCGGCTCGCATGGCATTCACCAGCATGTCCATCGCTTCCGGTAGCTGCTCCTCGAATTTGCGCAGGCGTGCCCGTTTCCGTCGCCGGATGTAGACGTACGGTACGGCAGCTGCCAGCAGCGCGAATACGATCGCCAACGGGCGACTCCCGACGGTGGTGAGGCCGAGCAGGTAAGCGGCGAGCCCCATAACGGCCGCGCCCAGCATGATCTCGCCGGGTCGACTGCCGACTCCGGCGGTGCGCAGCTCCTGCCGTAACCACTCGGTGTGGGAGAGTTGATCCAGCCAATTGTTCAGGGTCGGTATCGCGCTGGCCGCGCTGTCGCGCCAGATCGAGACGTCCGGATTCACGTCGCCGGCCTGCGTCCGGATGCGACGCTTGGCCGCGTGGTGCCGGGCGAGAGCGCGGCGGTTGAGAAAGGTATAGCTGGCGACGACTACGCCAAAGCTGCCGAGAAATACTACGACGAGTAGGAAAGTTAGCATTGTCAGACGAACATCTCGCTGGGCAGCTGAATTCCCGAGACCTCCAGCTTGTCGGTGAACTGAGGCCGAGCACCGGATGCCATGAATTGGCCAACCACCTTGCCGTCGCTCGTTATGCCGCGACGGCTGTAGGTAAAGATCTCCTGCATCGTTACGATCTCCCCCTCCATTGCCACGACCTCTGAGATGCTCGCGACTTTCCGGCTGCCGTCGGAGAGCCGCGCGACCTGGATGATGACATCCAGCGCAGAGGCCATCTGCTCGCGCATCGCGCGTGGCGGCAGGTTGGTGCCGGCCATGAGGATCATCGTCTCGAGGCGCGAGAGCGCGTCGCGCGGCGAATTCGCATGGATCGTCGTGAGCGAGCCCTCATGACCGGTGTTCATCGCCTGCAGCATGTCCAGCGCTTCGCCACTCCGGACCTCGCCGATGATTATCCGGTCGGGACGCATCCGCAGAGCGTTCTTCACCAAGTCGCGCTGTATGACCTCGGCGGTCCCTTCCGCGCTCGGTGGACGGGTCTCGAGCCGAACGACGTGTGACTGCTGCAGCTGGAGCTCGGCGGCGTCCTCGATGGTGATCAGTCGCTCGCTTTCCGGGATGAATCGCGAGAGGCAGTTCAAGAGCGTCGTCTTGCCGGCTCCCGTACCGCCCGAGATCAGAGTGTTGAGCCGTGCCTTGACGCAGCCCTCCAGCAAGTAGGCCATCGGCTCGTTTAAAGTCTCGTTCTCGAGCAGGTCCTCCATCACCAGCGGGTCGCGCCCGAAGCGACGGATCGAGAGCACCGGCCCCTCTAGCGACAGTGGCGGGATGATCACGTTGACACGCGATCCATCGGATAGGCGCGCATCCACCATGGGCGACGACTCGTCCACTCGCCGTCCGATCCGACTGACGATGCGGTCGATGACGGCCATCAGGTGGCTGTCGTCTCGGAACCCGATCATTGGGACGCGGGAGAGCATTCCTTGCCGCTCGACGTAGACCTGCTTGGGCCCGTTCACGAGGATGTCGCTGACGTGTGGATCACGGAACAGCGGCTCGATCGGCCCCAGCCCCGTGACCTCATAAAGGATCCCCTCGATGACGTCTTCGCGCTCCGCTCGGCTGAGCGGGATCGAGTCCTGCTGGAGCAACTCTATGACCGCAGAGCGGATCTCGTCGGCGATCTTCGCCTCGTCCCCGAGCCGCTCGAGCTCCGCGATGTCCAGGTGCTCGATGAGCTGGCGGTGCAGCTTCAGCTTCAGTGCGTTGATCGAATCGAGCTCGGCCGCACTCCTACCGCCCCGGCCATCCGATTTGGACGACCGGGTCTCGGGAGTGATGCCGAAGCGGGCGACCCGGGGACGTAGGGGCATCTGCTACCGCCTCTTCGATTTCAGGAGCGCCCGGCGCATCCGGGACGCTAAAGGTGGCCGCTTCCCGGTTTTCTCGCCGCTGTTGAGCGCCACCGCCAGGCGCTCGTAGCTCTGGGACAGCCTTCCTCGCGGCGCGGCCGCCGCAAACGGCCTTCCGCGTGTGATGGCGTCATCAGCTGCTTTGTAGTCGTTCGGCAGTCGCCATACGACCGGTCGCTTGAATGTCTTCTCGACGTCGCGGACCTGTAGCACGTCGCTCGTCTGGTGCCGGTTCACGACCAGATAGGTCTTTGCGTCTGCGAGTCCAAGCTGTGTGAATATGTCCAGCACGCGTTGCAGTTGCCTTACGGCCGGTACGCTCAACGTCGTCAGCAGCAGGATCTTATCTGCCGACTCCAAGATTCCGAGCGTGCGGTTGGTGAGCTGGTGCTCGCAGTCGATCACGACGAAGTTGAACGCTCGTCTCATCTGCCCGATCAGTCGGATCATGTCGTCTCCGCCGACGGTGCTGGCGTCGGTCGCATGACCCGGCTCGGCCAGGACCCAGACTCCGCTCGAGTGTTGATCCATGACCTTCTCGAGCAGCTGAGTGTCGATACGGTCCTCTTTGCCGAGAAGGTCGGCAATCGTATAGCGCGGATTCATATCCAAGAACACGTTGATATCTCCGCCGTGCATCACAGCGTCGACGACGGCCACGCGCTCGTTCCGGTGCTTCCGCGCCAGTGTGCACGCCAGATTGACCGCTACGGTTGTGCTACCCAGCCCACCCTTTGGACTGTAGACTGCGAAGACCTGCCCCGGCGCCTGCTGTTGGGGCGCCAACGATCTGACCACGCGCTCGACCGCTGCACCGAACTCCTCGGAGGAGACGGGCTGCACCAGGAACTCACTGGCCCCGGCCCGCAGTACCCGCAGGATGAGGTCGGCCTCTGCCTCTTGGGCGGTGACGATTATCCGCGTGTTCTGCTCTGAGGCAAGCTGCTCGATGTTATCGACGACCGAGTCCCCGTTCTCACCGAGATGCAAGACCAGTAGGTCGGGCGTGTGCACCTGGGCCTCCGTCGCGATCTGCTCGGGATTCTCCAGCGCCGCCGCGACGCGGAAGCCGTGGGCCTCGAGCTGTCGAGCCATCGACGACTGAACCTCAGACGACGGTTCGACGATGAGTGCCGTCCAGCCGTTGTCAGCCAACCCGCCAACGTTCGTATGCGTCACTTGCCGCCTCCAAATTCCGCGTCCGGTTCACTGTCTCCCTCGCCGGGCGGTGCCGGTGGCTCGGGCGGATTCATTGGGTCAATCACCAGTGGCTGCACGAGGACGAGCAGTTCGGTTTCGTCGTTCACCCAACGTTGGCTCGAGAACAGCAGCCCGAGCAGTGGAATGTCCTTGAGGAAAGG
>JBDHKT010000335.1:0-3407 GCA_039586255.1 Gemmatimonadota bacterium
GATCCCCACGTTCGAGAACATGTTCTCCAGCGTCAACATGACGTTGCCGGCCCCGACGCGGCTCGTCATCTGGATGTCGGACATGCTCCAGACGTACTGGTGGTTGATGCTCGGTCTTATTGCCGCCGGCATCTACAGCATACGCATGTACTACAAGACATCCGCCGGCCGGCTCGCTCTCGATAGGTTGATGCTGCGAGTACCCGTCCTCGGGGACCTGCTGCGCAAGACGGCCGTCGCCCGGTTCACCCGGACGCTCGGTACGCTCTTGTCGTCCGGCGTCTCGATTCTGGACGGACTCGAGATCACGGCGCGCACGGCCGGTAACCGCGTGATCCACGACGCTGTGATGCGCAGCCGCTCGTCGATCGCCGGTGGTGAGACGATCGCCGAACCTCTCAAGCAGTCCGGCGTGTTCCCGCCGATGGTCACTCAGATGATCAACGTCGGCGAGCAGACCGGTACCATCGACGAAATGCTCGACAAGATCGCCGACTTCTATGACGACGAGGTCGACACTGCGGTTGAAGCGTTGCTGGCGGCGATGGAGCCGTTGCTGATCGTCTTCCTCGGCCTGGTCGTCGGCGGTATGATCGTGTCGATGTACCTGCCGATCTTCGACATGATCAACGTCGTAGGCGAGTAGCGGCGTACCCAGACCTTCGCTCAGATCATCCAATCGGTACGCTACCGGCTGTGCGCCGCCTTACCTATGGCTCCTCTGCCATCCGTCGGCCGCGTGTGCCCTTTTTTCGCTGCCGTAGGCCGCTCGTGCACAGGCAGCGTAGGTGACGGCGCCGGACCGAACCAGCTTGCGTAACTCACGATGATCGAATCGCGTTATCCACGACTCGCGGCCGCGCTCCGCGCCCTTGCGGCCCGCTACAGACCGGCCATCTCCGTCCTGTCGCTCGCGGCTCAGGTCTGGTTCCTACTCGCCGTGCTCCAGTTTGCCCTACACCTCTCGTTGCCCGGTACGGCTTGGCACAGCGAAGGTCTGACGGTCGGCCAGAAGTTGGCCCTCCTCAGCATGGAGATTCTCGCGCTGACGCCGTTCGCCTTGCTCGGTGGCTGGATAGTCGGGTGGTTCGGCGTACCTGGAGGTGCCGGGGTTGGAGAGCGGCCGGTCCTCCGCCGGCTCTTGAGGACCGTGCAGCTGCTGCTGATCTGGTCGCTGTGCCTGCTTTATACCGCGAGCTGGATGAGCTTCCGCAGCGTCGGGCGATTCCTCGACCTGGGCGCCCTGCGGTTCTGGTTCGCCAGTCCGGTGCAAAACGTCCAGCACGTCGGGCACATGGAGCCCTCGACACTCGTCCTGATTCCGATCGTCACGCTGGCGGGCACGCTGGGCCTTTGCCTCCTGCTGCCGCGGGTCAACGGGCGGGTCAGTGAGCGTGTCAGCCGGGTGGTGGTGGCGGTGAGCGGGGGGGCGGTGATCGCTCTCCTGCTGGTCGCATGGGACCGCGGGCCGGAAGGGTCCGAGGCTCTGACGCCGTTGGTGGACCCAGCGGCCGGGATGATCTATAACCGCGGCGACCTGTATGCGGCGGCGCGCGACGAGTGCACGGGACCGGCCACGCATTTCGTCACGAACCTGTGGCACCTGTTTTGGGACAGCAGAGAGCCGAGGTTGGCTTCTGATGAGATCCCCGTCGACTGGCGGCCCATCATTTCGACCGATGACTACCTGGCCGCCGCGGGCCCCCAGCAGGTTGCTCGCTGGAACGTGATCGTGGTCATCGTCGAATCGCTACGCAATGATCAGCTGACTATCTCCGGCGGGACACGAGAGGTGATGCCCGGGGTCGAGGAATTGAGTCGCGGAGCCCAGGTCTTCACCAACAACTATACGCAGTCGAGTCACTCCAACTACTCCGATCTGGCGCCGCTGTCCTCGCACTATCCGCTGCGCTCGCGGAGCTACCACATCTACCCGGAGAACCCCACATATCCACGCGTATTGATATACGACGTGCTAAAAGCGCTGGGCTACAAAGTCGCGGTGTTCTCGTCACAGAACGAGACGTGGGGCGGGATGATCAACTACCTTCAGACCGGCAGCATCGATCGTTTCCTGCACGCCGAGAATTTCGAGGGGCCGACCTACGTCCCACGCCAAGACATAGGCTTCGCCGACTTCGTAACGGGAATGCAGCGCTCCGGGAAGATCGATGACCGGTTCACCGTGGGGGCGGCGAACGACTGGATCGACACGATCGGCGACAATCCGTTCTTCATCTACATGAATCTGCAGAACAGCCACATCCCCTACGAGACGCCGGCCGACTTCCCGCCGCGCTTCGGGTCGGGGAGGGCGAATTTTCCCCTACGCTTCGGTTACTTTCCGCCAGATTCGCTTGATGCGGTCATGGATCTCTATGCCAATAGCCTGGCCTACGTCGACTTCCAACTGCAGCGCTTGTTCCGCCAGCTGATGGAACGCGGCTTGTGGGATCGAACCATCATTGTGTTGACCGGCGACACCGGCCAGGCGTTCTGGGAGCACGGGTTCACCGCCCACGCCAACATGCTCTTCAACGAGGTGATGAAGGTCCCTCTTATCATCAAAGCGCCGGGGCTGGAACCCGGGGTCGTCAATCGACTGACTCAGCACATCGATGTCCCGCCCACGATTCTCGCTCTGCTCGGCTTGCCACCCCATCCCAGTTTCCAGGGCCGGAACCTGTTGGATCCCGAGCTGCCGGAGGATCGCTCGGTGTATCTGGTGGCACAGGCCCCGCTGGCGCACCAGTACGCGATTGTCCGGCAAGGATTCAAATTGATCTACGATGTGCGCCGGGATGCGTACGCGCTCTACGATCTGCAGCAGGACCCCGGCGAAACGTCCAGCTTGGGGAATAGTCTGCCGGCGGTGGCCAGGGAGCTTGCGGTCTGGCTCGACACGTGGCGCAAGGTGCAGATCGATTACTACGGGAGCCCTCACCTCCATGAACGCTGGTACCCACCCGACCTGGCGGAATAGCGGTGACTAGCCTGGCACGTCGGGAGGAGGTGTCTTGACCCTTAAGGAACAGCCTGCCACGTCGGTCGGCGAGGGTCCAAGCTTGCGGCTGTGGTCGGGAACGCGGATCTACGGGTTCTTGGCCCTCTGTCTGGCGCTCTACGGCCTCGGGGCGTTCTACATCCGCTTGCTACCGACGAACCACGACGTTGCCTGGCTGCTCTACGCTTCGGGTGAGGTACTGGGCGGCGCCGAGCTTTACGTCGACATTGTTGAGATCAATCCTCCGCTCATCATGTGCTTGATGATCGCGGTCAAGGGCGTGTCGCTGCTGGCGGGCACTAGCGACCTGGTGGTCTTCCGCATGATTGCGCTTGCGCTGATCGCCGTGACGCTGTGGTTGGGCTGGCTGAATCTGCGGCAAGCGGTGCCGAGCGGCCTGCCT
>JBDHKT010000336.1:0-3396 GCA_039586255.1 Gemmatimonadota bacterium
GGCGTCGCCAGCTCCCAGGTCGATGACGTCCACACCTTTTTCGATCAGCTCCGCCTTGATCTTCGGGACGTCGGCGAGCGCATAGGGCGGAAGGCTGGAGAACTTTCTTGAGTAGCTGGGCATCTGTCCCCTCTTCGATCCGGTTGTATCCGTGGCCATCAGTCCGCTGCACCGCGTTGTACTGCAGGCCGAGATGGCTGGGACTCTCTGTAATTTAGAAAGTTAGCGGACGCTCCAGACCCGTGCCAGTCAGGTCTTCAGATGCTTCTTCTTCGCCGCCGGGAACAGCACATTATTGAGGATCAGCCGGTAGCCCGGCGAATGGGGGTAGAGGTCGAGATCGGTGGGCGGATCGCCGATAACGTGCTGAGGGTCTTCGGGGTCGTGGCCGCCCAAGAAGGTCCAGGTCCCGCTACCGTGGTTTCCGTGCAGGTACTTCACCCAGGGCGCGCCGGGCTCTTCGGCGAGCACGGTGACTGAAGCCTTGAGGCGCGAGCGACGGTAACTCGTGGTCAGCCCGTAGAAGTCGCGGATCACGCGCTCGTGGTTCTGGGTCAGCATAGTGGCGACCGGGTCGATCGTAGCGCTGAAGTCGAACAGCCGGAAGGTGCCAAGAGGTTGCCGCATGGGTGTATTCACCAGGTGACCGTCGATATCACTGAACGCCGACAAGGCCGGTTCCCCGAACACCGCGGCGCCTTCGAAGGCGAACGAGCCGTCCCAATTCAAGCGGGCGCTGGCGGTCGGGTCGACCTCGTCTCCGTCCGCGTACGCCGCCGCTATGTCCACTCCCAGCGCCGCGAGCGCCAGATCGATCGTTTCCGTCGCCGTGCACATGGCGAAGATGAAGCCGCCGCCGTCAACGTACTCGTGGATCTTCACCGCGACTGCCTTCTTGAGGCTCGGCGTGTCGGGCAGCCCGAACGCCGTCGCCACGCGGCGGTTACGGGCCACTTCCTCCTGCAGCCAGGCGGCGCCTGAGTAGGTCAAGTAGAACTTCGAGTACTGGCCGGTGAAATCTTCGTGGTGGAGGTGTAGCCAGTCGTAGTGGCTCAGCTCGCCGCCGAGTACCTCCGGGTCCCACAGCTCGTCGTACTCGATTCCGGCGTAGGTGAGTGCCAGCGTCACCGCATCATCCCACGGTTGCGATCCGGGCGGCGTGTAGACGGCGATCCGCGGAGCCTTCTCGAGGATCACCGCCTCCATGTTCGAGCCGTCGATCTCGGCACGCACCGCCGCCAATTGGGACGCCCCGACCGGTTCGACGGTCACCCCGCGGAGCGCCGCCTCTCGGCGGACCTCAGGCGCATCGGGTAGCAGGAACGAACCGGCTCGGTAGTTGAGCAACCACTCGACGCGCTCGCCGCGTCCCAGGACCCAGTAGGCGAGGCCGTAGGCGCGCAGGTGATTCGATTGCGCACCGTCCATCGGCGCCAGGAGATACTGGCCTTGTGCGGTCCCGGCCGCGGCCAGAACCAGGGTCAACACGAACAAGAGCCGCCGGCTCACGACCTGGGGACCTCCTCTCGCAGCTCCGCCAACCTGCGACGTCCGATGGGCGTTAGCGCGCTCTCCGGGTACTCGATGATCAGCTCCTCAAGCAGGACTATCGCCTCGGCTGGCCGTCCATTCAGTGCCAGGGCTTCGGCCAGCATCATAATCGCGACGGGAGCTTCGCCCGATGCCGGGTAACGCTCGGCGAGGTGCTGCAGCACAGCTTCCGCACCGTCGAACGAGCCGCCCGCGATGGCCAGTTCGCCGGCCCAGAGGAGAAGGGCCGGCCGAGCCGGCGAAGGAGTCGCCCGCTCGAGATCATCTATAAGTTCCTCATGGGCCTTTCGCGGTCCGTCCTGCAGGCCCCGGCGGTGCGCCGCCGCAGCCGCCTGAAGCTCTGCAGCGTTGCCGTGGCGCAGGAACCCGAGAATGCGAAGCGCCTCGGCGCGCGCCGCTCCACTTAGGCGCGCCGCGGCGACTTCGAAGCCCAGGCGCGCTTCCTCGTAGTCGCCGCCGTAGAAGGCCAGGTAAGCGCGCGTCAGTATCAACATGGTGGCGACGGCCGGATCGCCGCCGGGATCGGGGACCAGCTCGAGAACACGGGCGGCGTCCTCCGGACGGCCGCGCCACAGGCTCGCCTGGGCGACTGCCAAGACCAGTGAAGGAAACTCGGGGTCGTCCTCGTACGTCCGGGCATATTGCTCGAGCATATCTCGCGCGCCGGCGTGGCCGGCCACTGCGTGAATGCGAAGCAGCAGAGCACTCGCCCAACGGTGTGGAGGCGTATTCGGGTCAGCCCGCTCGACGAGGTCGTCGAGCGTGCCCCGTGCCGCCGCGGTATCCCCGACACTCAGATCGTATTCGACGATGCGGCGAGCGATATCCCAGTGGGAGGTGTCGGCGGCGAGCGAACCCAGCATCTCACGGTAGGCCCAGTCCAGAAGCGCCGGCTGTGTCAGATCGGCGGCGACCTCCGAGAAGCGCGACAGGAACGCCTGGCGCTCCTGTCCCTCGAGCTCGTCGGCCAAGGCCTGCGCCCTCTGGCGAGCATCCCCGGCTCTGCCTGCGTAAAGCGCGGCTACTGCCGCCAGCTCGCGCTGCTCGGACGGTCCTTCATCGGGTAGCCGCGCCAGGAGCGCCTCAGCGGCCGGGCGCGCGGCGGGTCCGAGGGTATCGAGCTTGTAGCCGACCATATCGCGGCCGACGCGAGGCGCGAAGTCGAGTATGACGACCCACAGGTCGGCCGCCAGGGCCCAGCGACGCTGCTGCGCGTAGATGTCGGCGAGCTCCGAAGCCAGCGTCACAGGGATGTCGACCGATCCGAGCCCACGCCGCAGCACCCGCTCGGCCTCTACGAGAGAGCCTTCGCGTCGAAGCGCCAGCGCGTACTCCCGGTAGGCGGCCTCCGATCGCGGTGCCGCAAGCAGCCAGTCCTCCCCGGCCTCCCTCAGCTGCGCTTTCCGGCCCAGATCGACGAGGACTCCGAGCTGCAGTTGCCGCAGCGCCTCCGAGGTTGGAGCGATCTCGACTGCTCGGTCCAAAACGGAGGGCACGTCTCCCAGGGTGCCCTGTCGGCGATAGATGCGGACGGCAGCGGCCACGGCGCGGGGCTCGGCAGGCCATTCCTGAAGCAGGTCGTCCAGCGCCGCCCTGGCGTTCGTCAGCTGACCCGCCCGCTCGAGCGACTCGATCCGCCGCATCTCCGACCGGAAGCTCTGCCGCTGCTCATCGGTTTGCGCAGCGGCGCTCGCGGCCAAAACCAGCCACGCGGTCATTCCGAGGACCAACCTACGAACCACCGGTGCCCCCCCTGCCCCCCCTGTCGTTGAGCCGGTCGAAGTACTCGAGGATGAGGCGACGAATTGCCGGCGGGTAGCGATTCAGCACGTCGCTCGCCGGATG
>JBDHKT010000337.1:0-3389 GCA_039586255.1 Gemmatimonadota bacterium
CTCCAGCAACCAGCGGGGGTGCGAGCCCCAGGTCGCTAGGTAGCCGACGGGATCACTGGCCCGCTCCGGAAACCGACACGAGTCAGCGTACTCCCGGCTGACGCGGCGCAGAACGGCATTCGTGAGCGAACCTGCGCCCCGACCGGCGCTGGCCTTTGCCTGGTCCACCGCATCCGAGACCGCAGCGTATGAGGGCACGCGATCGAGCTCCAGCAGCTGGTACGCCCCCAGCCGGAGGATGTCGATGACGTCCCGATCGAGTCGCCCCAGGCCGCCCCTCACAAGCGAGGCGAGTATGTGATCGAGGCGCCCGCGCAACCGCAAAACCCCGTAGGCCAATTCCTGAGCCAGGCGGCGGTCGGCTTCGCCCAAGGAGCCGGCGCAGCCTTCGAAAGCGCGATCAGCCAGGACGCGCCGGCGAACGGCACGCAGGATTTCCAGCGCTGCCGATCGCGCCGGAGCCACTCTCGCTGTGCTTGTCAGCTTCCGTCCTCAGTCGAGCATCCCCGCCGTGGGGCTGGACGGCGTAGCCTGCTCGCGCTTGGGCATCCGACCGGCCAGGTACGCCAATCTCCCTGACTCGGTCGCGTACCTCATCGCCAAGGCCATTCGGACGGGATCCTTGGCCGCCGCAACGGCTGTATTCATGAGTATCCCGTCGACACCTTGTTCCATGGTCATACAGGCGTCGGACGCCGTCCCAACGCCGGCATCGACTATGACCGGCACACCCACCCGGCTCTTGATGAGCCGGACGTTAAAGGGGTTGAGCAGGCCGAGCCCGCTGCCGATCGGGGAAGCCAGTGGCATCACCGCGGCAACGCCGGCTTCCTCGAGCTTGAGCGCTGTGATCAGATCCTCGTTCGTATAGGCCAACACCTTGAATCCATCGGCAACGAGCGTGCGCGCTGCACCCAACAACCCTTCAACGTCGGGCAGCAGCGTCTCCTGATCGCCTATAACCTCCAGCTTGACCCAATCGCCGAACCCCGCCGCGCGCCCCAGTTGCGCGTAGCGAACAGCGTCATCTGCGGTGTAGCAGCCGGCGGTGTTGGGTAACAGCGCCCACCTGTCCGGATCGAGATGATAGAGGACTCCCTCCTCCTTGGTGCGATCGAGGTCCACACGACGGACCGCCACCGTCACTATCTCGGTGCCGGAGGCCTCGATCGCCTTCACCATCGTCTCGTTGTCCTTGTACTTGCCGGTACCGAGGATCAGCCGAGACCGGAACTTCCGCCCAGCAAGCTCCAACGGCTCGTCAATCTTCTCGAGCATCTCAGCAACGGTCATCCGGGTATTCCTCACTCGGTTCTCAGCCTCCGCATCACCCGCCACCCACGAAGTGCACCAACTCGATCGTGTCGCCGGCGCTGACGGAAACCTCCCCGTACCGGCCGCGCCGCAGGATCTCCCGGTTGAGCTCCACGACTACCAGCCGTTCGTGAAGGCCGAGATGCGCCAGAAGGTCACTTACCGTGAGTCCGGCGGGGACTTCCCTCTCCTCGCCGTTCACGGTGATGGCAATCGTCTCTCTACCCGACGCATCAGTCACGTTCTCGACCGCCTAGTCCGAGTCGGCCCCGCGCACCACATCCGCCAGCGCCTGCCGGTACAACCGCACCGCCCCAGCGGCGTCTTCCACCCGCCAGACTCCGCTCAACACGGCTACGCCCCAGGCGCCCGCACCTACCACTTCTGCGACCCTTTCCGGGGTGATACCCCCAATCGCCACTATCGGTCGACCCACTGCCAGCTGCCGCAGCGCCTCGAGCCCGAGCGGCGCGCGCTCGGGATGCGACGCCGTCGCGTAAACGTTGCCCAGCACGGCCACGTCCGCACCGCACGCCAGCGACTCGTCCGCTTCCGCCCGGCTATGCACAGACGCGCCGATCCAGGGGGCCGAGCCTAGAAGGCGCCGCGCCCGTTCGATTTCCAGGCTCCGAGTGCCCAACTGGACGCCGTGCGCCCGGACGGCCAGCGCCACGTCGACGCGATCGTTCAGCCACAGCGTGGCTCCCACCTTCTCGGCGGTGGTCTTCAGGTCCCGAGCAAGCTTCCACAGTCGACCGCCCGTCGCCCGGTGGGCGCGCAACTGCAGTGCGCAGTCGCGGCCACCTGCAACGAGAGCCGACGCCGCCTGCTCGGCGAAGCCCGCGTCCTCGACGACCTCGTCGCTCGTCACGAGGAAGAGCCGCGGGAGAGATCGGCTCAGCCGAACCGCGCACCCTCCGTCACGCCGCGGCCGCGTATCCATTCTACCGCCTCCATCCGGCGCTTGCCCGCGGGCTGTACCTCACCGACGCCCAGCACGCCCGACCCCGTGACCACAGCGAGGCCGGCGCGCGGGTCGGCGGACACGACGACGCCCGGTTCCGCGTCCGCGGTCTCGTCTGTCGTTTGGGGCGCGAAGATCCGCACCCGCGCACCGTCCAATTCGGTCCATGAACCGGGGACGGGATCGCAGCCGCGGATCCAGCGATCGAGCTGCTCGGCGGGCAGCGACCAATCGATCCTCACGTCGTCGACGCTCAACTTCGGCGCGTACGTGGCCTCCGCCTCGTCCTGCACTTCCTCCACCGTATCACCTGCCTCGATCAGCGCCAGCGCCTCGAGCAGAGTCCGGGCGCCCAGCTCCGCCAACTCGGCGTACAGCGCGCCGGCCGTGGTTCGGGCGGCGATTTGGTGGCGCGCTCGCAGGATCATTGCGCCGGCGTCGAGTTTCTCGACCATCCGCATGATGGTCACGCCCGTCTCGCCGTGGCCGCGGATGATCGCCCAGTTTACCGGCGCTGCACCGCGCAGCTTCGGCAGCAGCGACGCGTGCACGTTGATCGAGCCGAGTTGCGGTAGCTCGAGGACCTCCGGCCTCAGGATGTGCCCGTAGGCGGCGACCACCGTTATGTCGGGCTCGAGGGCGCCGAAGGCGGTCATGAACTCATCGCCGCACGGCTTCTCCGGCTGGAGTACCGCGATGCCCGCCTCCTCCGCCGTCAACTTCACCGGCGGTGGCTGCATCTTTCGGCCACGCCCCGCCGGTCGGTCCGGCTGGGTCACAATGCCTACGACATTGCGGCCGGCAGCGATGAGTGCGCGCAACGCGGTGTCAGCGAGCTGGGGCGTTCCCCAGAACACGACCCTCACCGCCGACTCCTCTCCTTCTGAAGCTTCTTCCACTTGCTCAACAGCATCCTGCGCTTGATCGGCGACAGATGATCGATGAATAGGATGCCATCCAGGTGATCGATCTCGTGCTGGATACAGCGCGCCAGCATCTCGGACGCTTCTATGCGGAGCGGCTTACCGTCCAGGTCCAGTCCCTCCATCACGACCCGCGCCGGCCGCTCGACGGCCCCTACCAATCCGGGCAGGCAGAGGCAGCCCTCCTC
>JBDHKT010000338.1:0-3382 GCA_039586255.1 Gemmatimonadota bacterium
GGCGACGCTCGGCTTCCGGCGTCTGGGTTCCGTAGCCGGTCCGGGTCGCCCCCACCAGCTGTTCGGCCGGCATGTGGTTGAGCCTGCTCGAGCCGCTGGCCGGGTCCGTGGAGACCATTCGCTTTGCCAGCTCGGGGTGGAGTGCCCGCTCCATCCTCTCCGCGTTCCCCTCGTACCAGCCCTCGATATAGTCGAGTGCGGTCTGCGTGATCGCCGCCGAGTCGGCGGGGCTCTGCGCCAGCAGGGCGCCCGGCAGCAGCGGGAGTAAAGCCAGCAGCACAGCAAGTTGCTTGGCCATTGTCATGCTCCTTGGTTGCGTTTGTGGTGCGCGAATATCGGCTGCTATGGCTGGGGCCCACCGTAACTACGGACGTGGCTTCCGGCGTGTTTCGCACCGCTGCTGGATTGTGATAGACTAAAGTGAACACGGTGGGAGTCCGGTTGCCTGATTCCGTGTTTGCCGGGGTCGGATAGAATGGCGACCAGGGGCGTCCCCCGGCAAAATGCGACTGAGGGGGGAGCAGCGGTTGGTGCTCACCCACCGGTTGCGGGCGTCGGCGCGGGTCGTCGAGCGGAGCTGGTGTTAGCGAGCCCGCGCTCACGGGTGACGTGAGCGCGAGGGAGGCCGGAGCGAGACGACCGCCCCGACGCCGAACCCCGGATCCCGGGCCTTCATATCGCGGCATTCAAGCGTGCAATGCAGGATCCGGGTTCACAGATCAGGTGGTGGAGGATATGCAGACACAGCGCTTGACATTCCCAGGTGCCAGCGGCGAGTCCCTTTCGGCCAGGCTCGAGCTTCCGGTAGACGAGAAGCCCGTCGCCTACGCGTTATTCGCACACTGCTTCACATGCTCGAAAAACTTCAAGGCGGTGGTCCACATCAGCCGGGCTTTGGCGCGGGCGCGCATCGGCGTGCTGCGGTTCGACTTCACCGGGCTGGGCGAGAGCGAGGGCGATTTCTCGGATACCACCTTTTCCTCGAACGTGGCGGATCTTGTCGCCGCCGCGGAGTACATGCAGCGCGAGTTGGAGGCACCGGCGATCCTGATAGGGCACTCGCTTGGTGGGGCGGCCGTGCTGCAGGCGGCCCGGCACATCCCGACCTGCCGGGCGGTAGCGACCATCGCCGCACCGGCAGAGCCGCAGCACGTGGTGCGTCATCTAAAAAGTTCCCTGGAGCAGATCCAGGAGTGCGGATCGGCAGAGGTCATGCTTGCCGGTCGTTCCTTCACCATAAAGAAGGAGTTCCTCGATGACCTCGACCGGCAGAATATGGAGGAGGTAATAAGGACCCTAGGCCGGGCCCTGCTCATCTTCCACTCACCCGGGGACGTCATCGTCGGAGCCGAGAACGCGGCCAGAATCTACGAGACCGCCCGAGAGCCGAAGAGCTATATCTCGCTGGAAGAAGCCGATCACCTGCTCTCGCGTTCAGAGTACTCGCAGTATGTGGGCGCGGTTATCGCAGCCTGGGCCTCCCGCTACCTAGGTGCGCCCGCCGAGGCGGAGCAGCAGGAGTCTGCTCCGCATGGTCATACCGTGGTGCGCACGGGACAGGCCCGTTACCACACCGAGATTCTCATCGGAGGCCACTCGCTGGTCGCTGATGAACCCGAGAGCGTGGGCGGTACGGACACCGGCCCAACCCCTTTCGGTCTGCTGATGGCGGCGCTCGGTGCCTGCACCACGATCACCCTGCGGATGTACGCCGATCGCAAAGAGTGGCCGCTGGAGGAGATCGGCGTTCGCCTGGACCATCGGAAACTCAAATCGGGGGAACCCAAGACCGCCGAGATCGGTCAGACGCTGGAGCTCGTCGGCCCTCTTAACCCGGAGCAGCGCAAGCGCCTGCTCGAGATCGCCCACCGCTGTCCGGTGCACAAAGCGCTGGAGGCGGGGGTGGTGATGCCGATGTCGCTGGGGGGTGGTGACGACGCCTGAACTCGGAACCGTAACTAAGCTGCTTACTTTAGATAGGCGCTGCGCCGGGTGTGACTTCTAGGCCGGTTAGCTGCCGCTCCACGTCTCTCTCAACGAAGCGGCTCTATACAATCCCTCGGCCGACTGCAGAATCTTTCCCTTGAGTCGCGATGGGTAGTCCGGGCGTCCCTCCAGAAAACCGCGAACCAGCTCGGCGGCGCTCTCAGAGCCATGCCCACCCAGCGTCGTGTCGAGCCAACGTTTGGGGAAGAAGATGTCACCGGTCGCCTGGATCTCTTCCAGTAGCTCTAGACTGGGCAGAATGTACCTCTCGGAAGTTGGTGCTCGTAGAGGATGGTGCAGATATCGTAGACCTTCGAGCACCCACGGCTCGTGCTCTCGGTTGGCTGCGTCGCTTAGACTCTGGAAGAAACGCTCGCGCATGAGGGGATTGGCGGACAGCGCGGGCCTCACGAACTCGAAGCGCTCCTTCCGATCGGGATTCTCTATCCGCTCCGCCTGTTCCTCGAGAATCTGGTCCCAGTCCTGCACCTCGCGCACGGCGAGCTCCAGGGCGAGACGCGTGTAGTCGCTCTCGGAAAGGGTCAGGCCGGGGATCCCCGCCTCCTCGGCCCAGATCTCCCGCAACCTCTCGAGCGCCGGATCCATCAGCGCGATAGACCGGAACGCGTTGAAGTATGTGGCCTTCTCGCTGGGTGTGGCCGCAGCCTGCACCAGGTCCCACAGGGTCGCCTCGATCTGGGCGGCGCGTACCCGGCGCTCACGCTCGCTGAGGAACCGCCAGTAGGCGGTCCTCAGGTACGCGAGAACACGCTCGGCGAGCAGGGCGTCGGCCTCGCTACGCAGCGCAGCGATCGCCAGGTCGACGATCTGAGTCGGCGGTACTCGCCCATCCAGCATCGCCTCCCAGAGCGACAGCCAAACGATTCCTCGGGTCAGAGCATCGGGAAGCGACGGCGCATTTTGCAGCAGGTACTCGAGACTGGCGGTGTCGAGCACGAAGAGTCCATAAGCCACACCCCGGCCGTTCGGCAGGATGTAGTCGGGGGACGGCAGGCCTTCGACTCCCGCCAAGGGGAGCGACGCGCGGTCCAGCTTCACCGGCATGAGGCGAGCAGAATCGCCGTAGGCCAGCAGGACGGCTAGTCGTTGGGTCCAGAGCCGGCCCTCCTCGGCAGGGTCTGACTGTCCGAGCCTCAGGGCGGCGACACTGCCGTCCTCGCGGAGGCTCGGAGTCGTGAAGACAGTCGGCCGTCGTGGTTCCTCGACCCAGCTGCGGCTCCAGGCTCTGAGGTCAAGCTCAGAGCGTGCATCGAGGACACCGATGAGATCCAGCCAGGTCGCGTTGTCGAAGGCCCATGCCGTGAGATACTCGCGCAGCCCGTCCTGCAGAACCCCCTCCCCTAGCAGCTCCTCCAGGTGCTTCATCACTATCGGC
>JBDHKT010000339.1:0-3379 GCA_039586255.1 Gemmatimonadota bacterium
TGTTCAGCTCGCCGTCTTTCACGAATTCGTCGAACAGGGCCGTTACGTTCCGGGCGTAGAGACTGCTGGCGTCAACCGGCAGCTCGCTCACCAGGTTGGCGGGCCCATGAATGATCACACCATGCTTCACCACCGTCGCGCCGGCCTCGGTCAGAGTGCAGTTGCCACCCGTTTCCGCCGCCAGGTCGACGATCACCGACCCATCCTTCATCTCCTTCACCGCATCCTCTTCCACCAGCACCGGGGCCTTCTTGCCGGGAACCGCGGCGGTGGTGATCACTATGTCGGCGGCCTTCGTGTGCTCGGCCAGCACTTCCTTCTGCCGCCGCGCCGACGCATCGGAGACCTCCTTGCCGTAGCCGCCTGCGTCCTCCAGCTCCTCCTCATCGAGCGTGATCTCGATGAACTTGGCGCCCAGGCTCTGGACCTCCTCCTTGGTCGCCGGCCGGATGTCGTAGGCTTGCACCGAAGCGCCGAGCCGCCGGCAGGTGGCTATCGCCTGCAGTCCGGCGACCCCAACACCCAGGATCAGCGCCTTCGCCGGTGGGATCATGCCCGCCGCGGTCATCGACATGGGGAAGAACTTCGGTAGCGAGTTGGCGGCGATCAGCGCCGCCTTATAGCCGGCGATGTTCGCCTGGGAGGAGAGCGCGTCCATCTTCTGCGCTCGGCTGATGCGGGGGACCGCCTCCAGCGCGACCGCTGTTACCCTACTCTCTGCCAGCTTCTTCATTAGCTCGGGGCTGGTCAGCGGATCGAGGAAGCCGACGAGCATACTGCCCGCCTTCATCAAGCCGACTTCTGAGGGCTCCGGCTTCCTGACCTTGAAGACCACGTCGGCGTCGTAGGCTGCCTTCGCCCCATCGACGATCGAGGCTCCCGCCTCTTTGTAGGCGCCGTCGCTGAAGAAGGAGCCTGCTCCCGCGCCGGATTCTATCTGCACCTCGAAACCGGCCTCCACCAGCTTGGCGACTTCCTTCGGCACCAGGGCGACTCTGCGTTCGCCCTCGATGATCTCGTTCGGCACTCCGATCTTCATCTTCTCATCTCGTTCGCTTGGATGCGATCTCTCGAGCCTTCTCGCTCGCTCGCGTCTTGACTTCGACTCCACCCATGCAGGCCAAAGCGGTCACTCTCAGATGCGGCGTGTCAGGGCCGATCTCGCCTGCCGCCTGCTCCTCCTGGTCCACCGCCCCCAAGATCCCCAGGCCACGCACGGTGACCGGCAGGCCGGGTGGGACGATGACCTCGACTCCTCCCATCAACGCCACGACGGTCACGCGCGTCTCGCCCGGCGCCAGTTGCGCATCACGGAAATCGAGAACGATCCCGCCCATCACCGCCACCGCGTTCAGGCGGCGCGGCGGCGACCATTCGCCTTTCCGCGAGGCGCCACCCAGCAAAGCCAGCGCCCAGCCCCGCTTCGCAGGCTGCGCGGCGACTACAGGCGCAGCGCTCGCTTCCGCCGCTAGCGCCGGCAGGTCGCGGACCAGCTCTGCCAGCTCGGTCTCGCTCTTCGCCTCGTCTACCGCCGCCAGACGCGACTCCAGGGCGTCCAGTTCGATATGGCCGGCGGCGAAGTGCTCGCACAGCTCAGCCGTGACCCGGTCCTTATCCTCTGGAGTGGGCAGCTTTGCGGGCAGCGACCGATCGCTCATATCAGGGCTGACTCCCGGCGTCGAGGTCGCCTCAGTGGCATCGACCGTGGCTGCTCTGGTGAACTGGCCGGTAATGTCGAAGCAGGTTCCGTGCCCGTCAAGGTGAGTTACGCGAGGGGGCCGCTGAGAGACGGCGAACCGCGGCGCAGGAGGATCCCTGGTATCGAATCGGGCGGGGGAGCGGGATCAGCGGGCTAGCCGTCCCCGGCGGCGCGGCGGGGCGTTTTGCCCCGCCCGATCGGCGTCCTACCAGACCGCCTCCCCGAAGGCACGGGAGCGCAGGAATACCGGGCCCTCGCCCTCGCTCTCGGCGTACTCGTAGAGCTGGGTGGCCTCGATGACCCGGTCGACGGCGCACTGGCTCCAGCGCACGACCGGCTGGTTGTCGTTCATGTCGTAATCGAGGTCGCCGCCGCAGAGGTCCTCGTTCCTGTAGTTGGCGTCCACGAACACGGCGCCGCTGAAGTCGGCGCCCTTCTGGATCTCGACGCACCCCTTGCCGAGGATGAGGCCGTTGAAACGGGAGTTAGTCTCGAGCTCGAACTCGCCGCCTTTTTCGCCGGCCGGCTTGCTGTCATCCCAATCGATGATGACGACGCCCTGGCCGTAACCACCGTGTAGCTCGACCTCGCCTTTGATCAGGATGATGGGGAAGTAGTCGAAGCACGGATCGTTCGGGTCGTCGGAGCCCCAGTTGAAGGGGTCGCTGGTATCGCAGACCCACTGCTGGAGGTCCTCGTTCCATACATTACTGGGGCCGACCTGGGGGAAGTCGTTTCCGTCGAGAACCCACTCGACCGGCTCGGCCCGGATGACGTGGTCGGCCATCCCCTTGATGGAGTCCCAGGAGAGCGAGCCGAACTGGTCGAAGCTCGAGTCGACGAGGTCGTTGTTCTGCGCGAGGGGCGGGTCACCGAGGAGCGACGCGTTCCCGATCGAGATCAGGGTCGTATCCGCCATCACGATCCCGGGGACGTCCTCGCCCGAGTCGGGGCAGGCCTCGCTCCAGCCCATGGGAACGTGATTGTGCCCGTCGACGGTGGCCCCGCCGCTGAGGTCCACCGAGCCTCTGATCGTGAGCGCCGCATCGCAGCACGCACCCAGCCGGTAGCGGTCGCCCGGATACACGGTCATCGCCGCGCTGACGACGCGCCGGCCGCCGAACGGCCCGGCGCCGCGCCCCTCCACGAGCAGCCCGTAGAGCGGCTGGCCGCCGCCATCGTTGTCCAGGCGTACGACGAGGGCGTGGTAGCGGCCCCCGCCGGCGAGGGCCTGCCAGCCGAGGTCGAGCGTGTCGCCCGGAGCGAGGCTGTCCAGCAGGCTGTCGGGCAGCGTGGCCCGCACCTGGTGGACCCCAGCCTCGGCGATGTAGAAGGCGACGCTCGCCTCGTGCATCGCCCGGGCCGCCTGGCTTTCCTCCCGGCTCATAGAGATCATCGTGATCCCCATGGCGGTCAGAATCACCAGGACGACTATGGCCATCGGGAGCACGAAGCCCGCACGATCCACGACTATGCGCCGCGCGTCGGCTGACGTAGGCTGCATGGCCGGATCCACCTCCGGGGGATAAGAGATCCTCAAGGCCCGGGATCCACGTCAGGGAAGGTGGACACCGAGCCTGTGCGCTGCCTGGGGGAGTCGGGCTTTGCTTTTCCTCTGTAGGGATGATCATTATGCGGCTTTTCGCGCCCGACGGCAAGTCGCGCCCTCGTCCGCCCCTA
>JBDHKT010000340.1:0-4432 GCA_039586255.1 Gemmatimonadota bacterium
AGCCTGGCCCGGCGGATGATCGGGTTGGAGCTGGCGGACGAGGTGACTCAGGATGTGTTCGTCAGGGCCTGGGAGAAGCTGGGGAGCTTTCGGGGTGAGGCGGCGTTCGGGACGTGGCTGCATCGGGTCGCGATCAACGTGATCCTGGGACGCCGCAAGCAGTTGGGGATCCGGCGGGAGCGGTTCGTGGACGGCGAAGGCGTCGTCGGCAGGCTCTCCTCAAACCCGAAGGGGGCCGAGACTGCGATCGATTTCGAGGTCGCCATCGGGCAGCTCCCCGACGGTGCGCAGCAGGTCTTCGTGTTGCATGACGTCGAGGGATACAAACACGGTGAGATCGCGAAGATGCTGGGGGATTAGCGCTGGGACGTCGAAGTCGCAGCTACACCGCGCGCGGATGATCCTCCGTGAGCACCTCGATAGGTAGACGGTTAGACAGTAGACGGTAGACGATATGAGCGATCGATGGACTGACACACGTTCAGATTACCTGGACGGAGAGCTGAGCGCGTGCGAGCGCCAGGAGCTCGAAGCGCACCTCGCCGAGTGCGAAGAGTGCACGGCGACGCTCGAGCAGCTCCGCCGGGTAGTCGAACGGACAAAGGCGCTGGACGATAAACCGCCGGCGACAGACCTCTGGTCCGGGATCGCCGAGCGGATCAGTGCAGCGCCCGAGGAAGACAAGGTCGCCGACCTGGAGGCTCATCGTGATGATGCTCTCCGCCGGCACGGCCTGGATGGTGTCGAGATCGGGTGATGCTGGGGAGCAGGCTCCGAGTGAAGCGATCATTCAACCGACTCCGGCCGCCGGATTCACCGCGTCGAGCTATGACGCGGCGATCGCGGAGCTGGAGCGGATAATCGATGAGAGTCGTGACAGGCTGGACACGGCGACGGTGCGTGTGATTGCCGAGAACCTGATGATAGTCGATCGGGCGATCGTGCAGGCGCAGCAAGCACTCGCCCAGGATCCGGCGAGCGAATACCTGAACGAACACCTAGCCGCGACGAAGAGGCAGAAGCTCGAGTTTCTCATGCGCGCGGCAGAGATGACCGGCGCGGTCAGCTAAACGGAGAGGGACAGGCGGATGTACACCGAACTGTTGATGGGAGCGCTGGTGGCCATAGCGGCGCCACAGGATCCAGAGGTCCGAGTCGATACGCGCAGTGTGGACCGGCGGGTTGTGGAGATTGAGATCCCGGCGATCGAGATGCCGGAATTCGATGTCTACATCCCGGGGTTCCAGATCGTGGTCCCGAGCTGGGACTGGTATCTGGAGGAATTCGAGATCGCCTGGGACGACGTCTACGACTGGGATAATGACTGGGACGACTGGGAAGACCGTGACTATGTGCAGGACGCGGAGCTCGACACGACGTTCGCGGTGGATCCGAACGCGGTGCTCGGTCTGCGGAACCACGCGGGCGAGATCATCGTGCGGACCTGGAACCGGAACGAAGTCCGCATCCAGGCGAGCTATTCGAGCTACGACCGGGTGAAGGTCATCCAGACCGAGAGGTCGGTGAACGTGCAGTCGGAGACCGGGCACGGTCATCCCGAGGAGGTCGGCTTCGAGCTGACCATCCCGAGCGCGATGGCGGTTGATCTGTGGGGCCTCGAGTCCGACGTATCGGTGGACGGGGCCCAGAACGGCGTTCGCGTGGAGACGCTGGAGGGCGACATCGAGATCACCGATTGCGCGGGAGACATCCAGATCCACTCGGTCGAGGGTGACATGAGAGTGATGGGGTCGAGCGGTCGACTGGATGCGAACGGCACCGATGGTGAGGTCGTCGTCGTCGGCTTTGAGGGCGATGTCTACGCGGGATCGATCGATGGTGAAATCAGGCTGGAAGAGATCGACGCCGGCACCGTCGAGGGGAAGACGGTCGACGGCGATGTGATCTACGACGGCAGCATCCGAGACGGGGGTCGCTACAAGCTGACCACCCACGACGGTGATGTGATGGTGAGCATTCCGGCCGGCACCAACGCGACGATCGAGGTGGCGACCTTCGACGGCGAGTTCGAGGCCGATTTCCCTGTCCAGATTACAGGTGCGCAGGGGAACCGGAAGTTCAGCTTCGTCATCGGTGACGGCAGCGCACGACTGGAGCTGCATTCGTTCGACGGCGATATCCAGCTGCTTAGACGTTAGGCGCCCTGGAGGGGCCCCGGCGGCCCGGCTCCAACCTTCCGGGCCATCGGGGTATCTCACTCGGCGAGATCGATGGGCAGGTAACGGGGAGATAAGGATTATGCGTAGGATGGCGGTACTGGCACTGGCACTGGCACTGGCGGCCTGGGCGCCCCTGCCGGGGACGAGCCGATCAGGGCCCGAGGATCGCGACTGGAATTGGAGTGGTCGGGTGGACAGCGGAGATGCCATCGAGATCAAGGGCATCAACGGTGAGATCAGCGCCGAGCTGGCCCGTGGCAACGAGGTCGAGGTCGAGGCCCGCCTGCACGGTAGGGACGATGATCCGGATGAAATCGAGATGGTCGTGCTGGAGCACGATAACGGCGTCACGATCTGCGCCGTCTATCCCAGCGAGGACCGGGACGAGCCGAACGAGTGCCGCCCCGGCGGCCGCGGCCGAATGAACGTCAAGAACAACGATGTGAGTGTCGACTTCGTCGTCCGCGTGCCTGCCGGCGTGCACTTCATCGGCCGCACGGTGAACGGCGACGTCGAAGCCTTCGGCTTGGAAGGCGATGTGAAGGCCTACACCGTGAACGGTGGCGTCGATATCACGACGACCGGGCTGGCGCACGCATCGACGGTGAACGGCTCGATCACCGTGTCGATGGGCCGGGCCGACTGGCAGGGGTCGATGGACTTCTCCACGGTGAACGGCAGCGTCACGCTCGAGTTCCCCGGCGACCTGGACTGCGAGGTGAGCGTCTCCACGGTGAACGGCCACATCTCCAGCGACTACCCGCTGACCGTGCACGGCCGCTTTTCGCCGCGGCACGTGAAGGGGACGATCGGGGACGGCGGTCGTGACCTGGTCGTGAAGACGGTGAACGGCAGCGTGCAGATCCGGCGGTCCTGAGCCGCGACGCTTGTCGACAGCAAGGTAGTCTCGAGGGCACCCGCAGGGTGCCCTCGGCTTTTCTTGTGCATGGACGGGTCCGTATCCGGCCCCTAGATTAGCAGCGCCTCACCAAGCCCCACGATAGCCGACAACCCGAAGGAGCCTAGCGATGGGAGCAAGCCGCCGTCGTCACCCGCATATCTTTCTCGCCTTAGCCTCCATGATCACGGCACTGCTGGCCTCGAGCACAGTCGCCCAAGCTCAGGACGACGCCGGTGGTGAGTGGACCTTCGACGACATCCTGTTCACCGAGTCGGCGGGCGCGTACCAGATCTCACCCGACGGCAACTGGGTCGTCTGGGTGAAGTCGACGATGGACAAAGACAGGGGTCGGTCGGTGTCGAACCTGTACCTGTCGAGCCTGACGAGCGATGTCGAGATCCAGCTCACACGCGGCGACTACGGCCACGCATCGCCACGCTGGACGCCGTCCGGTGAACTGATCTCGTTCATGAGCTCGCGGCCGCTGCCGAAGAAGGAAGGAGATGCGGCTTCCTCGCAGCTCTGGTTGATCAACCCGTCGGGCGGCGAGCCGTGGCCACTGACGAGCTTCGGGCGCGGCATCCGCTCCTACGAGTGGAAAGACGACGACACGATAATCTTCTCGGCTCAGGAGGATCCGACGCGTTACGAGCAGGAGACCAAGCGGCGCGAGGATACCTCGCGGGTTGTGGATGATGCCGAGCACGCGCCGCCGGTCCGGCTCTTCGCCTTCTCGGTCAAGGACAAAAAGGTCACGCGGCTGACGGACAACGAGGACTGGATCCGCAGCTTCGAGCTGCCGGGCGGTGGTCGTTCACGGGCGGAGCCTCTCCTATGGGTACGACGAGCGGGTACCGCCGGTAACGTATCTGTGGAATCTCGAGATCGGTGCGGGCCGCCAGATCTTCGACGGTTCCCGGATCATTCCGGGGAACGTGCAGTGGGCGAAGGACGGCAGCGGATTCTACCTGGTGAACGACTCGACGACCCACCCGCGCTACCGGACCGCGACGATCAACGTGCTGATGTTCTACGATCTGGCGGGTGGAGAGGCGAAATTGGTGGACCTGGATTGGGACCGCGGGCTGGGCTTCGGCTACACCGTAGCGTCCGATGGGTTCGTCGCCCTGCTGGAGAACGGGGTGCATCTCACGCCGGCACGCTACACACGGCGCGGTGACGGCTGGCGTCGCACGTCGATCGAGGGTACACACGTCGGCAACATCTGGGGCTTCGAGCTCGGCGCGGACGAGCGGACGCTGGTCTACTCGCACTCGACGGCGAACACGCCGGCCCAGCTCTAGCGCGCCCAGCTGCGGGGCTCGCGGATTCGCAACGAGGTACAGCTGAC
>JBDHKT010000341.1:0-3359 GCA_039586255.1 Gemmatimonadota bacterium
CCTTCGGCTTCACGATGGCAGGCTGCATGCCGTTTCCGATTCCATGGCAGAACACGAGACCATCACCTGATGCTGTGCGATAACTGCGGGCAAAACGAGGCGGAAGTCCACTTGACGCAGATCGTGGACAACGAGATGACGACGATTCACCTCTGTCCCTCCTGCGCCGCCGAGAAAGGACTTGATGCGGGCAGTGCTAAGAACCTCCCGCTCACAGACTTCCTTGCGCAGATGGGCCAGGCGGTGGTCACGGAAGATGAGAGCGCGGTCGCCGGCCCGTGCACCTATTGCCACACGACCGTCGATGACTTCCGGCGTAGCGGGCGCCTTGGCTGCCCCCACTGCTACTCGGTTTACGAGTCGCAGCTGCGGGCGATCCTGCGGCGAATCCACGGCTCGACCTACCACCTTGGCAAAGTCTACGTGCCGCCGGCCAGCGAGGCGGCCGATCGCGCCGCACGACTCGCCGGACTGCGGCGCAAGCTGCAGCGGGCGGTGGAAGCCGAAGATTTCGAGCGCGCCGCCGTGATCAGGGACCAGATCCGAGAGCTCGAGGCGGCGATCGACGCATGATGTCCCCAGACTTTCGCTCGATTCCGGACTTTGGACTAGCCTGGTTGGACGCCAGCGGGCCCGACTGTGACATCGCCCTTTCGACCCGGGTTCGCATCGCCCGCAACCTGCAGGGCTACCCGTTCTCTGTGCGCGCGAAGCCGGCCGATCGGGAAACCATTTTGTCCACGGTCCAGGAGGTGCTCGATCGAACGCCACCCGTTGCCGACGGTGTCTTCGTACACATCGATCGCCTCGACCCGCGGGGACGCCTGCTCCTCCTCGAACGCCACCTCGTCAGTCGCGAGCTTGTCGGCCAGGACGGCAGCGAGGCTCCCTCGTCCTCCGCGCTCGTCGCATCGGCGCACGAGCCGGTCGGCCTGATGATCAACGAGGAGGATCACCTGCGCCTGCAGAGCCTCACCAGCGGCTTCAGCCCGCGGGAGACATGGGGCCTTGTAGACTCGCTGGACGAGGAGCTCGGCAGCCAGCTGCCCTATGCGTTCCATCACGAGTTCGGCCATCTGACCTCCTGCCCGACCAATTGCGGCACCGGGTTGAGGGCGTCGGTTCTCATCCACCTTCCGGGACTCGTCCTCACCAAGGAGATCAACAAAGTCCTGCAGGGCATCTCTCAGGTCGGATTGACGTTCAGGGGGTTGTACGGCGAAGGGTCCGAGGTCGTGGGCAACCTCTTCCAGATCTCCAATCAGACCACGCTTGGAAAGAGCGAGGAGGACCTGGTCGATCACCTCCAGAAGATCGTCGGCCAGGTCGTCGAGTACGAGCGTCAGGCCCGCACCGTCCTCGTCCGCGACGCGCCCAACGTCATCGAGGACAAGGTCTGGCGCGCATTCGGGCTGCTCCGCCACGCACGCGCCCTCGGATTCGACGAATTGATGAACTTACTCTCAGGTGTCCGCCTCGGCCTCTCCCTGAAACTTCTTGCTGGGCCTAGGGTATACGTGTTGAACCGCATCATGATCTTTGCCCAGAACGCCCACCTGGAGGAGGCCAGCGCAGGCACACTTTCGGGTACCGAGCTTGACATCCAGCGCGCAATCTACGTGCGTTCAGCACTGGCGGAGGCCGAGCCCTCCCCCGGTGGCTAGAAACTGAGATCAACCGTGTGGTGGTGCCGGATCCTCGGCGCGATGAGGGTTAGATGAACTACAATTTTACCGATCGGGTTCGCAAGGTTCTCGCTATGGCGCGCGAGGAGGCCGTCCGCCTCCAGCACGACTATGTCGGCACCGAGCACATCCTGCTTGGGCTGACCCGTGAAGGGGAAGGTGTCGCGGCGGCCGTGCTGATGAACCTGAGCATCGACCTGGACCAGATACAGGAGCGGACCGAGGAGCAGGTCAGGAAGGGCAAGGCTGGGGCGACGATGGGGGAGCTGCCCTACACATCCCGCGCCAAGAAGGTCCTGGAGTTCGCCGTGGCCGAGGCTCGGGACCTGAACCACAGCTATGTCGGCACGGAGCACCTGCTGCTGGGCCTGCTCAGGGAAGAGAAGGGTGTCGCGGCCCAGGTGCTGGAGTCGCTGGGCGTGACGCTGGAGCAGGCGCGTGAACAGACGCTGAAGCTGTTGGGGACCGATGTGCCCAGCCCCGGCCCCAGCGCCGCTGCCGGGCCGAGCCAGAAGGAGAAGAAGTCAAAGACGCCGGCACTGGACCACTTCTGCCGGAACCTGACCGAGCTGGCTCGGTCGGGAGAGCTCGACCCGACGATCGGCCGCGAGCAGGAGATCGAGCGCGTGATGGAGATCCTCTCGCGGCGCAAGAAGAACAACCCTGTGCTGATCGGCGAGCCCGGCGTAGGGAAGACGGCGATCGTGGAGGGGCTGGCGCAGCTCATCTCGCGGGGCGAGGTAGCGGACAGCCTCAAGGGCCACCGAGTATTGGCGCTCGATATGGCGGCTGTGATCGCCGGCACGAAGTATCGCGGTCAGTTCGAGGAGCGGCTGAAGGCCGTGATGAACGAGATCGCACAGAACCGCGACGTCATCCTGTTCATCGACGAGGTCCACACGCTCGTTGGAGCGGGCGCGGCGGAAGGCGCGATCGACGCCTCGAACATGCTGAAGCCGGCGCTGGCACGCGGCGAGCTGCAGTGTATAGGCGCATCGACGTTGAACGAGTACCGCAAGCACATCGAGAAGGACGGTGCGCTGGAGCGCCGCTTCCAGACCGTGATGGTGGACCCGGCGACGGTCGATGAGACGATCGAGATCCTCGACGGCCTCAAGAAGCGGTACGAAGACCACCATACGGTTAGGCTGCCGCAGGACACCCTGGTAACAGCGGCGAAGCTCTCCGAACGGTATATCACGGACCGGCACTTGCCCGACAAGGCGATTGACGTGATCGACGAGGCATGTGCCCGGGTACACCTGTCTACGCAGGTGCCGCCCCCGGAGGTCGCTGACCTGCAGGAAGAGCTGAAGAATGTCGGGAACCTCAAAGACGAGGCGATTCGCGATCAGGACTTCGAGCGGGCGGCAGAGCTGCGCGACAAAGAGCGTGATCTGCAGGCCGAGATCCGCCGCCGCCGTGAAGAGTGGGAGGAAGAGCGCCGCACCTTCCGGCCGCTGATCACCGAAGAGCACGTCGCGTTTATCGTGTCGCGCTGGACGGGCATACCGGTCACGCGTCTACAGGAGGCCGAGACGGACCGCCTGCTCCGTATGGAGGAGGAGATGCACAAGCACGTCGTCGGCCAGGACGACGCGATTACCGCCATCAGCAGGGCCATCCGGCGCAGCCGCGCGGGACTCAAGGATCCGAACCGACCCATCGGCTCCT
>JBDHKT010000342.1:0-4453 GCA_039586255.1 Gemmatimonadota bacterium
CATAGGAGCGTTTCTGTAGGGAAGGGTCTCTGGGAATTCGGGAATCCATCACTGATAGAACAATTGAGCCATGGACTACTCGAAGTAGGAACCGCCGTGATTCTGATATCGAGTATTCTATGGTTCTATTAGTCATGGATTCCCGAATTCCCAATCCCAGAAAGGGGGGTCTTTTCTCGTCGTTTGCTGCGTTGTAGGTTCGCCCCCATAGCCCACCGTCACCTGGACAGAGGTCGCGTATGTCAAACGAGATGTTGGTTTATCTGAACGGCGAGATGGTGCCCCATGCGGAGGCAAAGATCTCGGTCGAGGACCGGGGCTTCAACTTCGCCGACGGCATTTACGAGGTGGTACGCATTGTTGGTGGGAACGCCTTCCGGATCGAGGCGCACCTCGACCGCTTCGAGGGTGGCGCCCGCGCCCTGGAGATCGAGCTGCCGCTGACACGGGACGGCGTGCAGGAAGCGGTTCGCGGGGTAGCGAGCGCCAACGGGGTCGACGAAGGCACTGTCTATGTGCAGTTGAGCCGCGGTGCGGCGCCGCGCGGCCATGCGTTCCCCGAGGGGATCCGACCTACGCTCGTCATGATCGCGCGACCTTCCGAGGGGCCGCCTGCCGAGAAGCTGGAGAAGGGCGTGTCCGTTGTCACGGCGCCCGACCTTCGCTGGGGCTACTGCGAGGTGAAGACGATCGGCCTGTTGCCGAACGTCATCGTCTATCAGCACGCCCGTTCCGAGGGTTGCACCGAGGCGATTATGGTCCGCGACGGCATCGTAACCGAGGGAGCCCACAGCAGCGCCTTCTGCGTCCTCAACGGCACCGTCTGTACCCACCCCATCGACAACATCCTGCCGTCGATTACGCGCAAGTTTCTGATCGAGGCCCTGCGCGCCGAAGGCATCGCGGTCGACGAGGTCGGGGTGCCACTCGAGGAGTTCAGGGGTGCCGACGAGGTCTTCATCGTCGGAACCACGACCGAGGTAATGCCCGTGGTCCGCGTCGACGGCGAGCAGGTGGGGGATGGTGCGCCCGGAGTATTGACACGCCAGGGGATGAAACTCTATCGGCGTGACCTGGAAGCCGCGCGGGCTGGTACTGATCGTTGAGTGGGCGTCGGCGACATCGGAAGGGCTGAGTCCCATCCAACAACAGGGAGAACGCCTCGATGGGGCGAACAGAAGAACTCATACAACAGATACCTCGACATGCTCAGCGCCTACTCGGCGGTCAACCAGGGGCACAGACATCCGAGAATCGTCGGCGCCTTGAGGGAGCAGGCGGAACGACTGACGCTGACCTCCCGAGCCTTCCACAACGACCAGATGGGCGCGTTCCTGCATCAGCTATGCGAGCTTGTGGGCTACGCGAAGGCTCTGCCGATGAACACCGGCGCCGAGGCGGTTGAAACGGCGATCAAGGCGGTCCGCAAGTGGGGCTATACGGTTAAGGGCGTCGCTCCGGAGGCCGCCGAGATCATCGTCTGCGAGAACAACTTCCACGGACGCACGACGGCCATCGTCGGTTTCTCAAGCGAGGAACAGTATCGCCACGGCTTCGGACCCTTCGCCCCCGGCTTCAAGCTCATCCCCTACGGCGAGATCAATGCGCTGCGCGCTGCGGTCACCGAGAACACTGTCGGTTTCCTTGTCGAGCCGCTGCAGGGCGAGGGCGGTGTGATCGTGCCGCCGCAGGGTTACATGAAAGAGGCGGCGGCGATTTGCCGGGATGCGAACGCCAAGCTGATGGCCGACGAGATTCAGACCGGACTGGGGCGCACCGGCCGTTTGCTCTGCAGCCACTGGGATGGTGTGACGCCCGATGTTGTGATGCTCGGCAAAGCGTTGGGCGGAGGAATCTATCCCGTATCGGCCTGCCTCGCCGACGAAGAGGTCATGGACGTCTTCGCGCCGGGCGACCACGGCTCCACCTTCGGCGGCAACCCGCTGGCCGCCGCGGTCGGTCGCGCGGCACTGGACGTACTCGTCGAGGAGAAGCTGTCGGAACGCGCCGCCGAGCTGGGCGAATGGTTCATGGGTGAGCTCGATGCCATCGGCTCACCACACGTCGAGGAGATCCGCGGTAGGGGCCTGATGGTCGGCGTCGTCATCAAGGATTCCTCGGGCACCGCGCGTCCTTTTTGCGAGGCGCTGATGGAGCGCGGTATCCTGGCGAAGGAGACCCACCAGCAGGTGGTCCGCTTCGCACCGCCGCTCGTGATCACCAAGGAGATCCTGGAAGAGGCTCTCGCCTCGATCCGCGAGGTGCTCTAGGCGCCTGGCGTATCTTGGGTTGGTGGTGGTCTGCTGGGAGGAGGCGGACGGACCAGCTAGCGTAGTCGTGAGCCGACCCGCGAGCACGAAGCGATTGGCTTCCCGCCTCCGACCCTTCAGCGCGCAACTAGGCGTACGTCGTCGCGCCAGCGGAGCGCCGCCGGGAACACGAACGTCTGTCCGCCGCTTACGTCTTCGAGGAGCAACCAGCAGGAGGAGGTGCGGCCGCTCCAGAACGCGCGCTGACCGAACAGGTGGCCGTGCGGGCAGCGCTGGCGGCCGAGAAAGTCGCAGCGCGCGTAGGCACCGCAGACGGGGCAAGGGATCTCGATAGGGTAGGGCCGTCGTACGGGCCAGAGCGCCGACTCCTGCCAGCGCAGCTCCGTCCGAACTTCGGGGAGGAAGCCCCTGCCGATCGATTCCGGGCGCTCGGGGAGAGTGTCCATACGAATACGATAATAGCGCTGGCGGTCCTGAGGGCGGAAGGCCGCTCGGCAGGCGCTAGGAAGGTTGACCGATGTTGAGACCCGGCCTTCTCTACTTCGCCTACGGATGCAACATGGATCCCGAATTCCTGTCCGAACTGCTCGGCCTGCCGCTGGAACGAGGGTGGCGGGCACGCGCCGACGGCTGGCGTCTCGCTTTCAACAAGGGTGGGGAAGAGGAAGACGACCACTTAGTTGTTGCAAACATCGTACAGGATGAAGGTTGCCACACGCTCGGTGTCGTGTATCGCCTGCCTCAGGAGGCGCTGGCCTCCCTCGACGCCTTCGAGGATGTGCCAACGCACTATCGCCGTGCCAACCTCTGGGTCGAACCGTTGGGCCGACAGGCCCGACAGGCTGTGGTCGCCTACGTTGCTCAGCCTAGATGGGTCGTGGAGGAGGGTCAGCCCGACAAGGAGTACCTGAACCGGTTGTTCAGGGGAGCGCGCATGCACGGACTGCCGCTCGAGTATCTGAACTGGGTACACGCAACGGCTTTTGGGGCGGCGCCCGAGCCTTAGAACATTGCACAGACACCTGCCATTCCCTTCCTCGAGCGGGCCCCTTAGAATGTCCGGCGACCGGCGGCGACCGCAGTAAGTGCCCGGCGGTCGCCCCCAACCACTTACCTCCTGATCCGACAGTCGGCGTAATAGGGGCATTACGAGCTTAGTGTCTCGGCGGTGATTAACAGAACGCTGGGCCAGAGGGCCCCCTGCATCTTGTGGAGCAGCCTGCTGGGCCTGCTGTTCTGCCCACACGTCGCTGCTCAGGACACCGAGCGGCCATCCGTATCGGCTATTCGCATCGACACCGATGCCGAGCCTGTGGTCGTGGACGGCGTGCTCGACGAACCGGTCTGGGCGCGCGCGCCCGTGGCGACGGGTTTCCGGCAGCAGGAACCGTTCGAGGGCATGGCGGCGACCGAGGCGACGGAAGTGCGGGTCGTGTACGACGAGCGCAGCATCTATATCGGCGTCCTCGCCCGCGACAGCCGGCCCGATGCGGTCATCGCACGAATTCTCCAGCGCGACCGTGTCATGGAAGCGCATCCCTTCGAGGGAATTCCGCGGTTTGCCGGCGATGACGCCGTCGCGATCCTACTCGATACATTCCATGACCACCGTAACGCCGTCGTCTTCGCGACAAACCCGAACGGCGCCGAGTTCGACGCGCTGATCACCGATGAGGGGCGGGAGTTCAACGTCGACTGGCGCGGGGTATGGGAGGTGCAGGCGCGGCGGACCGCGGACGGTTGGTGCGCCGAGTTCTCGATCCCGTTCCGGACCCTCCGCTACCCGCGCGGCGTCGAAGACGGGACCTGGGGCTTTAACGTCTACCGCATAGTTCGCCGCAAGAACGAAGAGGTGTTATGGAGCGGCTGGTCGAGGGCCAACGAGGGCTTTCATCGAGTTAGCGCCGCGGGGCAGCTGGAGGGGTTGAGCGATCTGCCGCAGACAAGTCTCAACCTGGAAGTGAAGCCCTACGTGCTGGTGGGCGGGACCCAGGAGCAGGAGCTCGGTGAGCTCGACAGCGACCCGCGCTTCGATGTCGGTCTGGACGCCAAATACGAGGTGCGGCCCGGCCTCGTGCTCGACGTGACCCTGAACACCGACTTCGCGCAGGTCGAGGTCGACGACGAGCAGGTCAATCTCACCAGGTTCAACCTCTTCTTCCCCGAGAAGCGTGAGTTCTTTC
>JBDHKT010000343.1:0-3353 GCA_039586255.1 Gemmatimonadota bacterium
AGCGTGTCGCCCTTCCGTATGGTGCGGTCGAGGAACGGTTGGCCGGGCCAGGAACACTCGATGAGACCGCTCGAGTCCTTGATCACCGCCTGGAAGAGCCGAAGGCCGCGTCGCGTCGGTATGACTCCCTTCGACACGACCTCGCCGATCGCAGTCGCGTCCATACCCGGCGCGAGCTCGGCGATCGAAGTCACAGTGGTGGCATCCTCGTAGCGGTGCGGCCCGTGCCGCAGCAGGTCGCGTGCTGTCCGGATGCCGAGCTTTGCCAGCGCCTCGGCACGGCGTGGGCCGACGCCCTTGAGGTACTGAACGGACCGGTCGAGGAGATGAGCCTCACTCATGGGATAGTAAGCACGGCTAGCGCAGTCCGATGAGGCGGCGAACCGCCCACTCAGCACAGAAGAGAGCGATCAGAACGAGATATGGCCACCCCAAGGTCGCCAGCCGCCTGCGGCCGATGTCCCCATCGCCGGCGCCGGCCGTGACCTCGGCCGCGTCGCCGAGCGCGGCCGGAGCCGGCAACAGCTCGCGCGTGAACCGCTCCACCTCGGCCGGACCCGTCGCCGCAGTTACACGCTCCGCCGCGTGGGCATGGGCCCGGTAGCTATACCTACCCGGCGGCAGCGAGACGCTGAGCGTGCCCGCGGCCACGGCGCTCCCGGATCGGACGACGGTCGAATCCTCATCCACGAGCTCGACAGCCAAGGAATCGACACCACCCGGCACCGCCCAGGCAAGTGCTTCGCCTCGCTGGACTACCCGGCGAAGCGGCTCCAGCGCCGTACCGGCACCGCTGCGGCCCGTCATGAGCCAACCCGCCAGGCCGGTCCAAAGCGTGCGATAGATCTGCCGACCGGCCCCCCGGCGAAACGCCCAGCGCCAGTACCCCTCAGCGCCGGCGATGGCCCAGCGGCGCGAGCCCGCGGCGCCTGCCACGATTGCCGGCTCGGGCTCGCCGCGCCTGAAGCGCTGCACGTCCAGCGGCACCCAGAAGCGCTCAGCCTCGATCGAGCGTACCCGCACCAGCGGCGGCAGCTCTTCGACGGGATAGCCGCTGAGATCCAGCGCCAGCGGTGAGCGGGGTAACTGGCGCGACACATACCACTCTCCCTGCCCGGGGAAGCCCACTCGGATCCCCCAACCGGCGAGCTCGAAGGCCCTCGAGCCTGCGGGCAGCAGAAGCAGCCGCTGCGCATCTCGGGCGAGGGCCTGGGCCCAAGAAGGTGCGCCTGCTCCGTATCCGTGGAGAACCAGCAGCGGCGCCTCCCGTGCGCGTCGTTGTACCTGTGCGAGTGACACGGCCCGATAGCCGTCGAGTGTCACCAGGCTGTCGGCGAGCCAGAGGTACGCCGCCGTCGGCGCATCGGTCAGGCGATCCAGGTTGGGGATCAGGAAGGAAGGCTCCCAATCGGGAAGCAGCGAGATCAGCACCGGCCCCACCGGTCGCTCACCGACTCGCAGGTAGAAAGCGCGTTGGTTGTCGCGATCCTCCGGATCCGCCGGATCGGCAATCCGCACTGTGTAGCGGCGCAGGCCGGCGACACCACCTACTGGAAAGGCGAGGCGCAGCGGCGCGAAGCGGCCGGCCTCCGGCACCTCGACCCGGCCGGCCGCCTGCACGCGGCCGCGATCATCGAGGACCTCCAGAGCGACGCTGTCCCACGGCGCGGCAGCGGCCACGACCTCGACCCGCACTTCCGCCGTATCACCGACCTGGACCCAGGACGGCGCGCTCTGCGCCGCGATCCCCACCTCCGGGTAGGCCGCGCCCACCGAGACGAAGGACAGCGACAGCCCCAGCCGCCGAGCCTCGTCCGCCGACTCGCCCGCGTCGGCAAGGCGGCCGTCCGTGTACACCAGCGCGTGCCGTGCGCCGGCCGCCGCCGCCGCCCGCACCGCCGGTGCCAAACGCGACTCGGGGTAGAACGGCTCGCCCGGCAGCGAGTCCACGCTCACCTGTCGGGGGACAATCCCGCCAAACAGCCAGACATCATCGAACCCGGCGAGCGAATCGGACGCCGCCTGCCAGGCGCTGGGGCCGTCCGAGCTGACCGGCCGAGACATGCTGTAGGAGGCGTCGAGGAGAACCGCGTCGCCGCCCTCACGTGCATCACGTGCGACGGGCACCGAAGGGTTCAACAGGATGAGCCAGGCGAGCAGCAGAGCCGAACCGCGGAGCGCCGCCGCCCAGAAACGTCCGGCCACCGGCTCCTCTCGGGTCCGATACCACCAAAGGAGATACGCCGCGATACCACCGGCACCGGCGGCCAGAAGCAGCCACTTAAACGGGGACACGCCAGCCCCGAACTGAGCCAAAAACCACCCGGAGAACGGACAACCAACCTACTCCTCTCAGCGCCCAGGGTCCCCTGCAAACCGCCACCGCGCCGCGTAGTCCCGGGTCAGGCGCTCACCGGTGAGTCGCGCGCGCACCATCTCGACAGGCATGCGACCACCCTGAAGTATCGTATCGTGGAACGCGCGATCCGTCATGGCTCCGGACCCAACCAGCTCGTTCTGCAACGCCCGGAATTGGAGGCCGCCCAGCATGTACGCCGCCTGGTACAGCGGCGCGTAGTCGCCGGCGAAAGAGCGGCGCACTTCCCCCTCGGCGTTGGCTCGCTCGTGGCCCACACGGTCGACCAGAAAGTCCACAGCTTGCTCGGGCGTCATTTCGCCCAGGTGGAAACCGAGCGAGAAGATGATCCGCGCCGCGCGGTGCGTGCGCCAGAACAGCATTCCCATCCGGTCCTCCGGGGTCGTGGGAAACCCGAGGTCCCACAACAGCATCTCCCAGTAGAGCGCCCAGCCCTCCGTCCAGAACGGGGTCGAGAACACGCGGCGGTGGGTGTTGTAGCGCGACGTCATGAACCCCTGGAGGTGATGGCCGGGAATCAGCTCGTGATGAACCGTCGCCCGGGAGAAGTGGGGGTTGTTCCCGCGCATGCTCATCAGTTTATCCTCGTGCGCCATCTCGTCGGTCGGGTAGGAAACGCGGATCACTTCCCCGCCGAGGAAGAACGGCGACACGACCTGCCGCTCGGGCGGCATCATCTCCATCCGCCAGATCTCTTTGGCCAGCGGCGGCACGGCCACCAGGTCACGCGACTCGATGAAGGTCACGGCCTCGTCCGCCAGGTCGCGCACCAGCTGCGGCTGATCGCCCGGCGGCACGTACGCACCCTTCACCTTTTCGAGCGCCTCCTTCCAATCGTCGCCAAAGCCCATCTCGCGCGACGCCCGTTTCAGCTCCGCCTCGCACCAAGCGAACTCGCGCCTCGCGATCGCGATCAACTCTTCCACCGTGTACGGGATCATCTCGTGCGCGAGGTCCGCGCGCAGGCCTGCGGCGC
>JBDHKT010000344.1:0-5578 GCA_039586255.1 Gemmatimonadota bacterium
CGATCTCTTCAACCGACACGTCGCGACCGCCGAAGAACGCATAGTCGGTGTCGCACCAAACGCAGCGCAGATGACAACCGGTCGTGCGCACGAATACACAGGCCAGCCCCTGCCAGCTCGATTCGCCCTGGATCGACAGGAAGATCTCCGTGATCTTCATAACGCCTGGGGTCGGCCTAGTCAGCACTCTTCTCGCTACAGCGCCTGGGCGCGTACTCCTCGAGGATCTCGACCAGCTCGTCGCCTTCGATGACTTCCTTCTCCAGGAGCCGCTCCGCCACCTCGTCCAGCGCCTTCCGCTCCTGCGTCAGCAGCTCGCGCACTCGGTCGTGCGCTTCATCGACGATGCGCCGGACCTCCCGGTCGATCTCCTGCAGTGTCTCCTCGCTGTGCCGGCTCTGCTCCGCGTCGGCCATCTGGCCCATCATGTTGCGCGTGCGCGTCTCGTAGGTGAGCGGCCCCAGCGACTCGCTCATCCCGTACTCGAGGACCATACTGCGGGCCAGTTCGGCGACGCGGCTCAAGTCGTTCTGCGCTCCGGTGGAGATCTCATCGAAGACGATCTCTTCCGCCACGCGACCGCCCAACAGAACGGCGATGCGATCAAGCAGCTCGGCGCGCGTGAGCAGGTAGCGGTCCTCGGTCGGCAATTGCTGCGTATAGCCGAGCGCACCGATGCCGCGCGGGACGATGGAGATCTTGTGGACGCGGTCGGCGTGTTCGACGCACTGGGCGACGAGCGCGTGGCCCGCCTCGTGAAAGGCGACGATCCGCTTCTCATCCTCATTGATCAGGCGGTTCTTCTTCTCGAGGCCCGCGACGATCCGGTCCGTCGCCCGGTCGATGTCCTCCATCGTGACGGCCTCGCCGCCGCGTCGCGCGGCGAGCAGCGCCCCTTCGTTGAGCAGGTTGGCGAGGTCGGCGCCGACAAACCCCGGCGTCCGCCGCGCCACGACATCGAGGTCGATGTCCGCCGCCAGGCGAATGCCCTTCGCGTGCACCTCGAGAATCGCTCGCCGCCCGTTCATGTCGGGACGATCGACCAGCACGTGGCGGTCGAAGCGGCCGGCTCGGAGCAGTGCCGGATCGAGGAGCTCCGGTCGGTTGGTCGCCGCCATGATGATGACGCCGGCGCGTGGATCGAACCCGTCCATCTCCACCAGCAGCTGGTTAAGCGTCTGCTCACGCTCGTCGTGGCCGCCCACCGGTCCGCCGATCCCGCGTGCCTTGGCCAGCGCGTCCAGCTCGTCGATGAAGATGATGCAGGGCGCCTTCTCCTTCGCCTGAGCAAAGAGGTCGCGGACCCGCGCCGCGCCCACGCCGACGAACATCTCGACGAACTCGGAGCCCGATAAGTTGAAGAACGGCACACCCGCCTCACCGGCAACAGCCCGGGCCAGCAGCGTCTTGCCCGTTCCCGGCGGCCCGACCAGCAAGACGCCTTTGGGGATCTTAGCGCCCAGCCGAGAGAACTTGCCCGGCAGCTTGAGGAACTCGACGACCTCCTTCAGTTCCTCCTTCGCCTCATCGACGCCTGCCGCATCACCGAAGGTGACCCCCGTGTTCCCCTCGGCCTGCAGTCGCGCCTGCGACTTGCCGAAGGTCATCACGCTCTGAGCCGGCCCACCCATCCGGCGCAGCAGGTAGAACCAGAGCACGAACAGCAAGCCGAGCGGTAGCAAGAGATTTAGCAGCCAACCCATACCGTCGGTGACGGCACCCTCGTACTCGATCCCCTGCCCCTCCACCAGCTCGATCAGGTTGGGATCTTCGACGCGGACAGCGACCCAGCCCTCCGGGGCGCCGGTCGCTTTCGCCGTCTCCGTCGGCTCCGCCACGATCCGGCTGTCACTGATCGTGAGCTTCCGCACCTCGCCGGCACTGATCTTGGCCTTGAGATCGCTGTAGCTGATCTCCTCGCCCGGACTGTCGGAGAGTATGTAGTTGAGGCCGACAAAGAGCAGTACCGCCATGACGATATAGACGACCATCATGTAGGCACGGCGGCTCACCGGGCCGCCGGGTTCCGGCCGACGCGGGTCGTCGGGCTTCGGCTGTGGGCTCTGGTTCTCGTTGGTCATGTTCTCTGTGCTAGCTGGGCACCCTTCCACTCATTATCCAATTCGAGCGAACTCATCGTCTCTAAACTGCCGCTGATACAGTCGCGCGTACAGCCCGTCCGCCGCCAGGAGCTCCGCGTGCGTACCGCTCTCCACTATCCGCCCGCGCTCCAGCACGAGCACCCGGTCGGCCCTCTGCACGGTGCTGAGACGATGGGCAATGATCACCGTCGTCCGCCCCTCCATCAGCTGTTCGAACGCTTCCTCGACCAGCCGTTCGCTCTCGGTATCCAGGCTACTGGTCGCCTCATCGAGTATAAGAATTTCCGGGTCCTTGAGCAGAGCGCGCGCGATCGAAATGTCACTCCACGCTCGCCGACCCGCGACTCGTAGCGCTGGGGCAGGGTTTCGATGAACTCGGCGGCATGGGCGGCCCGTGCTACCGCCTCGATCTCGGCGCGCGTGGCGCCGTCGCGTCCGTAGGCGATGTTCTCCTCGATCGTCGTCCCGAACAGCATCGGCTCCTGCGGCACGATACCGACCGCCGACCTGAGATCGGCGAGCTTCAGCTGGCGCAGATCGATCCCGTCGAGGGCGATAGTGCCCCGCGTTGGGTCCCAGAAGCGGGATGCCAGGCCGGCCAGGGTCGATTTGCCGGCCCCGCTGGGCCCGACCAATGCCACGACCTCGCCGGGCGGGATCTGCAACTTGACCTCCTGCAGGGCCCACGGCAGCGACTCCTCATAGCGAAACCAGACGTCTTGGAACCGTAGAGACCAGCCACGCCCCGGTTCCAGCCGCGCCGGCTGCGGCGGATCAGCCACCGTCGGTTTCTGATCGAGGAGCTCGAAGACCCGCTCGGCCGCGCCCTGTGCTTCCTGATAGCCGCTCCACAGCGAGGCCAGCGAGGTGATGGCCGCGGCGACCATGACCGCGTAGAGCAGGAACGAGACGAGCTGGCCGCCGGTTATGTCGCCCGACAGGACCATGCGCCCGCCCTGCCAGAGGACGGCGACCATGCCACCGAAAGTGACGAGCGTGATGGCGCCGAAGAAGACGCCGCGGGTCAACGCCCGCCTGAGCGCCGCCCGCAGCGCCGAATCGATCCCCTGCCGGTAGCGCCCCGCTTCCCACGCCTCGCGCACGAAGCTCTGCACCGTGCGGATTTGAACGATCGATTCCTCCGCCACCGTGTTCGCTTCCGCGATCTTGTCCTGCACTTCCGTGCTCGCCCGACGCAGCCGCCGGCCGAATAGCATGGCGAAGAAAACGACCGCCGGTGCCACCGCCAGCGTGGTCACCGTCAGCTGCCGGTGCATCAGGGTGAGCAGAGTGAGCGAGCCGGCCAGATAGAGGAGCTGGCGCAGGAGCTCCGAGATCTGATAGCTGAGCACTCCCTGCAACCTCACCACATCGGATGTGAGCCGGCTGGTCAGTTCACCGGTCGTGCGCTCGGTGAAGAAGTCGGGCGACAGCGTGAGCAGGTGCGAGAACAGATCCTTCCGGATACCGGCGATCACCCGTTCGCCCGTCGCTCCCAGCAGGTAGACCTGGCAGAAGCTGAAGAGCGCCTGGACGGTGAACAGCCCGAGCAGGAGCAGGGCGATCCGGTTGAGCAGCGTGCGGTCCATCTCCACGAACGCGGCGTCCATCAGGTACCGCACGACCGCCGGGAACGCCAGCCCGATACCGCCGCTCAGCAACAGGAACACCGTCGCGCCTGTCAGCGCCCAACGGTGGGGGTAGAGCCGCGGCCCCAGGCGCCGGAAAACGAACAGCGGCACCTGGATAGGCGGCACGCGCAGCTTGGTGCGGGTCCGCTCTGTCATGGCTAGCCAATAATCTAGAAGGGAAGCGGTCGCCTGTCTTGGTGGGGGCCTCTGGCGCCGGCCTGCTGCAACGCCATATTTGCCCTGCCCCACCACATAGCTGCAGGAAAAGCAGGAGGGCGCGAGAGAATGTCCGAGCATTCCGAACCGGCGGTGCGCGCGAGGTTGGGGCGTTTCGCTTCGTTGGCCTTCGTCACCGCGTTCTTCACCTACGCGCTCATCGTCTTCGGCGGCGTGGTGAGGATCACGGGCTCCGGCATGGGGTGCGGCGACGACTGGCCGCTCTGCAATGGCCGGCTGATCCCGCCGATGGACTTCGAGACCGTGATCGAGTACGGCCACCGGCTGACGGCGTTGTTCGTCAGCGTTCTCGTGGCCGCCGTGGCGGTCTACGCGTTCCGCCACCGGCGCGCACTCGGTGGCGGCCGCGCAATCTTCGGCCTTGCCATAGCCGCGCTCGTCCTGCTCGTCGTCCAGGTGATGGTCGGAGCCATCACCGTCTGGCTGGAACTGCCGACGGCGACCGTGGTGCTCCACCTGATCGTCGCCTCGGCGCTCCTGGCGGTGCTGATCATCGCCGGGCTCCAGGCTCGGGCGGAAGCACGCCCGGCCTTTCAGTCCGGTGGGGCGGAGGCCAGCTACCCGCGCTGGGCGGTGACCACGGCAGCGCTCGGCTTCGTCCTCCTATTCTTCGGCGGCCTGGTCGCCAACACCGGGGCCGGGCCGTTGTGCCAGGGCTTCCCGCTCTGCAACGGCCGGATCTTCCCCGAAGGCGGTGGCCTCGTTCACCTGCATTGGACGCACCGGCTGCTCGCCTACGCCATGCTGGTCCTGGTGATACTGGCGACGACCAGGACCCTGCGTGAGAAAGCGCCGCCGCCGATCCCGCGTTGGTCAGTGGTCTCGCTGATCCTGTTACTGATGCAGATCGTGGTGGCCGCAGCACTCGTGCTCCGTCAGCTCCCCGCCGACCTCCGGGGCCTGCACCTGGCTGTTGGTGTGGCGTTGTGGGTGGCCCTCGTGGTGTGGGCGACCCTGGCCCTGCAGCACGCGAGATCGCCGGCGCTGGACCGCTAGCCCGCACAGGCTCACGAGTTGCGCTCCGGGGAACCCCGGCGCCTCCCTTGCGTAGAGCTCCCGTCGTTTTTCAGCGACCTGCTAGTTCAAACGGCGCAGCTCGACGCGCCGGTTCTGCGCTTGCCCTTCCGGCGTCGCGTTGCTGGCTATCGGCTCGTCGGGCCCGTAACCCTTCGCCAGTAACCGCTCCCCTGAAACGCCCTTGCTGATCAGGTATCGCCGCACCGAGACCGCCCGGCCGAGAGACAGGCTCAGGTTGTAGGGACGGTAGCCCGTGTCATCGGTATGACCGGCGATCTCGAACCGGACCGTCGGATCGGCGATCAGCGACTCGGCGACCCTGTCGAGGATCAGGCGGGACTCAGGCGTCAACACCGTGCCGCCCGACTCGAACGTCACGCCTTCCAGCACCACCCTTGTGGCACCCTCCTCGAAGAGGACCGTGCAACCGCGGGCATCGACCCGGTCGCCGGCCGGCGTGTTCGGGCACGCATCGGCGGAGTCGACGACGCCGTCCCCGTCGGTATCCCCCGGCAGCCGACAACCGCTGCTGTCGACGCGCTCACCCCTCGGCGTCCCGGGGCAGGCATCGAACTGATCCACGACGCCATC
>JBDHKT010000011.1:0-13496 GCA_039586255.1 Gemmatimonadota bacterium
CTGATCCCTTGGGTCGAGTACCATTTCGGTCAACGAGAGCATCTCGCGATCGTCCTCGTTCTGCCGTATCTGTATGCGGCGACCGCCTCGAGTTGCGGCCGATCAATGCCGAGAGGGCAGGCGATGCTGACCGGTCTCTTGGCCGGCGTCGGCTTCGCGCTCAAGCCCTTCTTCCTCCCGGTCTGGCTGGCTGTCGAGGGCTACCTGGCGTTGAAGCGCTCGCCCGCGATCTGCAAGCGTCCCGAGAACTACGCGATCGTCGCCTTTGGCCTGGGCTACGGGTTGTCGATCTTGCTCTTCACGCCGGCCTACTTGGGACTAGCAGGGACGGCGCTCAAGGTCTACAACGGATACTGGTCCTTCGGTTTCTGGGCGCTGGCGAGGGATCCAGGCACGCTGTTCGCGCTGCTCGTCCTGCTCGCGCATTCGAACGTGCGCGCCAGCCCCCAGACCGCCGAGCTGCGTAGAGTACTGACGGTGGCCGGCGTGATGTTTCTGGCGGCGGTCTTCATGCAGAACAAGGGATGGGATTACCACTGGATCCCCGTCAAGACGGTGGCGGTGCTCCTGCTGGCGGCGGTCGTCGTCGATGCGCTGCGGCTGTTGGAGCGAGGGCGCCTATCTCAACACGTGCGTCCGGCGGCGCTCGCCCTGACTGTATTGGCGCTGCTTGCGCTGAACATTCGGGCCCATCGGTCGGTTCGCGATGTATGGGCTCGGCTCGCCGGCGAGCCCTTCTGGCTTTACGACTTGACCGAGATTGTCGAGGAACACGCCCCGGGCGGAGTGATCAATTCGTTCGCGGCGAGCGTGAGGCTCAACTTTCCGCTGGTGAACTACACCGGCGTGCGCTGGGGCTCACGGTTCAACTCTCTGTGGATGATTCCCGGGCTCTATCTGGATGCGCGGATGCAGCAGCAAGGTTTCCCCTACCGCGCGCCTGAGGAGCGGGGTGAGCTGGAGAACGATTTCGTCGATGCTGTCATGAGCGATCTCCGTCGTCTGCCACCGGACGTGCTGATCGTCGATAGACGCCCGCCGGGACTGCACATGTACGGCTTCAACTGGCTGGAATACTTCGCTCTCGACAGCCGGTTCCGCGAGCTTTTCGACCAATACGGTCTGTTGGCCGAGGTCGGTCCGCTCCTGATCTTCAAGCGGGTCGCGGCGGAAACGTAGCGGGAGGACCTCGGGGATGGACGTCGACCAGTTTGAGCTGCATGCTGAGATGGAGGATCGCCACTGGTGGTTCTTGGGCCGAAGGCACATCCTGCAGACGCTGGTCGGCCGGCTGGTCGCTCCCGGCGCCGGTAAGCTCGTCGTGGATGTGGGTTGTGGGACCGGTGGGAACATCGGGGCGCTGGGGGAACACTACGCCACGCTGGGCATCGACATCTCTGCCCCGGCGATCGAGCTCGCGCGGTGCAGATTCCCGGCCACCCGCTTCTGGTGTGGTGAGCTGTCCGAGGCGCCAGGCGATCTGGACGCCGACGCGGACCTGTATCTGCTGATGGACGTGATCGAACACGTCTCGGACGATTTCCTGCTCCTCTCCACGACCCTCTCCCGCTGTAAGGCGGGCTCCCACGTCCTGATCACGGTTCCTGCGGAGCCGCGTCTCTGGTCCAGCCACGACGTGGCGCTGGGCCACTTTCGCCGTTACGGTCCCGCGAGGCTCCGCTGGGTATGGGACGGCCTGCCCGTGGACGTTCAACTGCTGAGCTACTTCAACGCGCGGCTGTACCCGGCCATCCGGGTCATCCGCTGGGTGAACCGCCGGCTGGGCCGGTCGGCGGGTCGGCTGGGCACGGACCTGAGCTTGCCGCCGGCGCCGCTCAATCGAGCGCTTGCCCGCGTGCTCGCCGGGGAGGCGAAGGCGCTTGTCCGGCGTCTGGAGAGCGAGCGGTCGGGCGCTTACCGGGTCGGAGCCAGTCTTGTCACGGTACTGCGCGTCCGGGAGGCGGGGATTCTACCACGGAGCAAGCCGGCCGACGTTCCGGCGGAGAGGGCCACTGAGGCAGGCTGGGGAGAATGACCGAGGCGGTGATCGTTGTACCGTGCTTCAACGAGGCGGAGCGGCTGCCGGTAGGCGCCTTCAAGGATTTCTTCGCGTCGCGCCCGAACATCCATTTCGTGTTCGTGGATGACGGCAGCACGGACGGCACGAATGCGGTGATCGGCCAGCTGATCGAGTCGCGACCGGAGGGCACTTCGCTTCTCGTGTTGCCTCATAACGCGGGGAAGGCGGAAGCGGTGCGGCGCGGCCTTGTCGAGGCGTTCAAGACCGCTGCCGAGTTCACCGGCTTCTGGGATGCGGATCTGGCGACCCCGCTGGACGCGATCCCCCAGCTGTGCCAGGTGATGCGTGACAACCCGGACCTCCTGATGGTGTTTGGCTCGCGGGTGCGCTTGTTGGGTCGCGAGATCGAGCGCAGAGCCGTCAGGCACTACGCCGGCCGTGTCTTTGCGACGATGGCCTCACAGCTGCTCGGGATACCCGTCTACGACACCCAGTGCGGAGCCAAGCTGTTCCGGCGCGACTCCGTCATCGAACGGATCATGCAGGAGCCTTTCCGCACTCGCTGGGTGTTCGACGTCGAGATCATAGCTCGGCTACTCCGTACCTTGGGCGCCGACGCGGAGGAGCAGGCGCGCAACCTGATCCACGAGTACCCTCTCCACGAGTGGCGTGACGTGGCCGGCAGCAAGCTGCGAACCCGTGACCTCGTGCGTGCCGCCGTGGATGTGATGAAGATCTGGTGGAGGTATAAACGGTAACGTCGACGGCCGGGCGCAGGCTTCGCGGCGGCTGGAAACGTCAGTTCCCTGCAGCGGCGCGACTGGCGGCGCCGGCAGGTCTTGCATTTTGCAATAGTCGGTGCTAACCTTCCTGGCCGCCGAGTCGACCCGTCTCGGCCACATGACTGCCTCCTTGAAGTCCCTCCCCCTAGCGATTAGCGCCAGATCGTCGCGGTTGCGACAGCGAGGGTTTCTTGATGGGCTTATCGGCATCCAGGTCAGCGCGTGAACCGGCGAGCGAGCGGTCGCCTGCCGTGGGTGAGGCGGGCGCGGCCGGTTCCGGCGCGGACCAGGCATCCTCGCAGCGGTCAGCCACTCAGCAGAGCTGGATGAGTGCTGGTGCTTGGAAGGGCTCGCGGGGCCTGGAGATCCTGCGCTGGGTCTACATGGCGCGGTTGGGGCTGGCGGGAGGCGTCTTCGCCGCCGCGGTATTCGTTTGGTCGGCTGCGGAGCCGAGACAGACACTCGCGGCCACCCTGGCCCTCGTCGTCACGCTGATCCATACTCCCGTCTCTTACTGGTACACCCACGTACGCGAGCAACGTCCGGGAACGAGCTTCTTCTACGCGCAGGCCGTTCTCGACGTTGTGCTGGTCACGCTGGTTGTGGACATAACCGGCGGCAGCAATAGCGTCGTGGCACCGCTCTACATCCTCCTGATCAGTGCCTACACGCTGTTGCTCCCGTTGCGCAGCGGATTGCTCGTCACATTGCTGGCCTGCGTGGCCTATATCGCTGATGTGGTATTGGCACAGGGAACCGCGGTGGACATGGTAGTGGTCCTGCAACTGGGGATCTTCGTGTCCGTGGCCCTCGTGGTCGGGTTCATCAGCACGAAGCTTCGCGAGACGGGCGCCGAGCTGAGCTCGATGGAGGATGCGTTGGAGCAGTTGCGCCTGGATACGGGAGATATCCTGGGCAACATCCCAACCGCCGTTCTTACCATCGATGGCGAGGGTCGGCTCGCATACGCGAACCCGGCCGCGCAGAACCTGCTCGGCATCTCGCTCGTCGAGTGGCTTGATCGGCCGGTGATGGAAGAGCTCGGCCGTCGCTCGACCGGTCTGAGCACCGTCATGGACCGGACGCTCAAACACCGCATACCGGTGGCCAGCGCCGAGATCCGGGTGCGTCACGGCGGCACGGACGTGCCCGTCGGCATCAGCACGGCGGTGCTGGAGCGGCGCGACGGACCGCCCTCGGTCACTGCGATCATGCGTGACATCTCGGACCGGGTGCGGATGGAGAGGCTCAGGCAGAGAACCGAGCGACTGGAAGCGGTGGCGGAGCTCTCGGCCTCGCTCGCCCACGAGATCAAGAATCCCCTCGCTTCGATCAGCAGTTCGGTTCAACAGCTGGGGCTGGGCGAGGACGCAGACGAAGACGATCACCTGTTGTCGCAGCTGATTCTCAAGGAGTCCGATCGGCTCTCCCGCTTGCTGAGCGACTTCATCGACTTCGCCCGCGTACACATCGAGAGGACAACGCAGCTTGACCTGCGCCAGATAGTGAGTCACGCGTTGCAGGTGGTCCAACAACATCCGGCCTACGGCGACGAGGTCGAGATCCGGGTATCGCTCGAGGAGAATCCGGTTCTCTTCGAAGGAGATGAGGACTTGATGCACCGTGTGGTGACCAACCTCGTGCTCAACGCGATGCAGGCGGCACCGACCGCTGGCAAGACGGTGGTCGAGGTCGAAGTCCGTAATGCGGAAGGCGATTCGGCGCCGCCTGGTATCGATATCTTGCAGCCGGTCATCCTGCAGGTCACCGACAATGGCCCCGGCATCGAGGAGGGTGATCTCAAGCGGATCTTCGATCCGTTCTTCACAAAGCGGCGCGGAGGAAGCGGTCTCGGATTGGCTATCGTCCATCGGGCGGTGCGCGAGCACCGGGGCACCGTCCTCGTCGCATCGAGTCCCGAAACGGGCACCCGGTTCACCGTCTGCCTACCTCGAAAGAATGCCCCCGCCCCAACTGAAGTTGCAGGGGAGAAGAGGTCGTGACGAACAATAAGCCCAGAATCCTCATCGTCGATGACGAGGAGAGTCTAGTCGAGACGCTACAGGTCCTCCTGAAACGTGAGGGCTTTGACACAGTCGCAGCCCTCTCCGGTTCGGAGGCCATCGAGAAACTGAATGAGAGCCGCCCCGACGTCGTGCTGACCGATATTCGCATGCCGAAGGTCAGTGGGATCGATGTGTTGGCCGAGGTACGTTCGCAGCGGCCCGACGTGCCCGTCGTGCTCATGACGGCCCAGGCGTCACTGCAATCGGCGATCCAAGCGGTCAATCAGGGTGCCTTCTACTACGTTCAAAAACCGTTCACCAACGACGAGCTGATCGCCATCCTTCGCAAGGCGTTGGATTTCGCGCGAGTGAAGGTCGAGAATCGCTCGCTCAAGCGTGAGATCCGCAAGCGCGATGCCCGCGCCGGCACGAAGCCGATCGGCAAATGCCACAATTTCCTCGAAGCCCTGCAGGTCGCTGAGACGGTCGCGCCTACCGAGTCGACGGTCCTCGTTCAGGGTGAGAGCGGTACGGGCAAGGAAGTGCTGGCTCGCTACATACACGAGCTGTCCAGCCGCGCCGAGAACTCGTTCCTCAGCATAAATTGCGGAGCGCTGCCCGAGGGCCTGCTCGAATCAGAGCTGTTCGGTCACGTGAAGGGGAGTTTCACCGGTGCAATAAAGGACAAGGAAGGTCTCTTCTTCGCAGCGAACGGCGGAACGCTGTTCCTGGATGAAGTAGGCGAGATGGTACCGGCGACGCAGGTGAGACTGCTCCATGTGCTCCAGCAGCACGAGGTGGTTCCTGTGGGAGCGACAGAGCCGATCAAGGTCGACGTACGCATTGTCGCTGCGACCAACGCCGATCTCGATGAACAGATCCGCCACGGCAACTTCCGCACCGACCTCTTCTACCGGCTAAACGTGATCGCCATTCACCTACCGCCGCTGCGCGACCGGCGTGACGACATCCCGCTGCTGGCGGAGAACTTCCTCCGGCGGTTCGCAGGGCAGCGTGAAGCCGAGCCGAAGCGCCTGGCCGAGGATGCCCTGGAGACTCTGATGGAGTACGACTGGCCGGGTAACGTGCGCGAGCTGGAGAACGCCCTCGAGCGTGCTGTAGCGATGACCCCGGGTGACGTCATCAACAGGGAGGTCCTGCCGGAGCGGGTCCTCGAGCGGCAGCCGATGCCGCTGGTCAGCGGGCAGGTGCCTGCGAACCCGCCGCTCGAGGTCATCGAGCGGGCGTACATCGAGTGGGTGTTGAGAGCTGAAGGTGGCAACAAGACGCGGGCCGCCGAGATCCTCGGCATCGATCCCTCGACTCTCTATCGGAAGCTGGCCCGCTTTGAAGCCGGCGAGTGATCGACGTGTTGCGGTGCGCCTCGCCGGCGTGGTCGCCGCAGCACTCGTAGTCCGCTGCCTCTTCTTCTGGCTCCGCGGCGAGTACCTCGATTGGGACGAGGCGATGTACCTGCTCATCGCCCGGAGCTTCCTCGAGGGCGGCGGCCCACACCTCAACGGGCTACCCCATACAGCGCTCGGGCCGTTCGTGCCCCTGGCGAGCGCCGCCGTGGCAAGTCTCTCGGGACTCGAGCTGCTCGTCGCCCAGCGGGCCATCTCCGCTCTAGCCGGCGCGTTCCTGATCGTCCCGGCCTGGTACCTCCTGAGGGGTAGTGCTGGCGAACGCGTCGCCTGGACGGCTGTTCCCCTGCTGATCGCCTGGCCGGCATTGATCGATGTGGCCCCGAAGCTTGGTCCCATGTGGCTACACATGTACGCGGGGATCGAGCCGACCTACCTCTTCTTCCTGTTCGCCGCACTGGCGTGTGGGGAGTGGGCCCTCAAGCGGCGCGGGTGGTCGGCGCACCTCCTCGCATGGGTGGCGGGAAGCTTGATGGCCTGCGCCTACCTGACGCGGGCCGAGGCGGTAGCGTTCGCCGGGCTGTACGTGGTCGCCCGAGCGGTCCAGTGGGTGCGCGCCCGCGGCGACTTGCGGGGGCTGACCGTACCCTCTCTGGCCGCACTCGCCTTCCTGGTAACCGCCGGTCCACACCTTCACTACCTCCGTCAGGTTGGCGGCGAATGGATGCTCAGCGGCCAGCCGGCGACGATGAAGCCCATGGCCGAGACGCTTCAGGGGGTGTTCAGGAGTGATGCCTACATCCCGGACTTCGTGCGGACTTGGTGGAGGCTGGATGCAGGTCACCGGTATTTCCAGAACCCGTACTGGGGCTCGCCGGAAGGCGTGTCGCGGGAGGTGCAGAAGAGCCAGTTCGCTCGGCTGGCGGCGGCCGAGATGCCTGTGGAGCGCCGGTGGTGGAGCCGCGTCGGGAACCGGCTGCTCAACTACGCCTACGCGCTTTGGACGTTGTGTGGGCCTCTGTTCTTACCGTTCGTCATCATCGGGATCGTCGCGGCCCGAAAGCGGGAGCTTCCGACGTTCGCGCTGGCGGGATTCGGCGCCAGTCTTGTGGTCAGCCTGTACCTCGCCGCCTTGCCGCGCTTCTTTCTCTACTTGGTGCCGTCCTTGGCGCTATGGGCGGCGATTGGCATTCTTGCCGTCGCCGATCGCTTGCCTCGCTTCAAGGAATTGACGACTCGCTTCCTGGTCGGTGCGCTCGTCCTCGCCTCGCTGGTCGGCATCGGCCGTCGGTCGATGGGCGAGCTGGCCCAGAGCCTTGTTCTGGTGGCGGACGAGGATCGCTGGGCCGGGGAGGCGCTGGCCGCGGCCCTGCCCGATGCCGACCGAGTCATCCATTGGCACCCGCGTTTCGCCTACTGGGCCGGTTGGGAGTGGCGAACGATGCCGTACGCCACGCTCGACGATATAGCCCACTATGCTGTAATTCAGGACGCCAAGTATGTACTGCTCGCTCGCGGCGGGTTCTCGCCTTTGACAGCTGAAGTCTCGCACATACTCATCATTCTGGACGACGGGCTTCACGATGCGCTGCGCGCAGAGCATTCCGTCGGGAGCGGCCGGCACTCGCATCCGCTGATGCTGTTGAGCGAGGTCAGCCCGGTAGCCGGATACGCGACCGGGGTGCTCGGCCTGGACCAGAGGCCGTCGCAGTGAACACGTTGCGCTCGGGAAACGAGACTCCCGCCGGCTCGCACGTCCATCCATCGATGGTGCACAGACCGGCAGGGGCTGTCGTGGGCCGGCCGGCGGCATCACTGGGACTGGGTGTCGGGCAGGTGGAATGAAGCTGACGCGTGGGCAGGGCCAGGGGACAGTCTGCTTCATCGCGCTCGCGGTGGCGTTGTTTCTGGTCACGTTCCTGCCTTGGTCGACCTGGCTTAGGTTCACCGCCGCCGAGGAGATTCTGGGTTACAGCCACACGTTCCGCGCGTGGCTGCTTTGGACGGTGGCGATTCTGGCGGTGGCACTCGCGCTCGACTTCGTCTGGCGCGACGGACTCGAGCGACTACTGGAGCGCTGGCGGACTAAGGTGCTCGGTGTACCCGGTCGCGGCTACGTGCTCGTATGCGCCGTCGCCTCACTGGCAGCCGCCGCTCTGCTGTCGAGCGTGCTCTTTGCGCGAAACCCACACAACGTCGACAGCATCGCCCAGCTCTTTCAGGCCCGAATTTTTCTCGGTGGCAGCCTCACCGCGCCGGCGCCCGAGTTCCCGGAGTTCTTCGGCGCCACGCACCTGTTGATCCAGGAAGGGCGGTGGTTCTCGCAGTATCCACCCGGGCACCCGGCGCTTCTCGCTCTCGGCCTGCTCGCCGGGCTGCCGTGGCTCGTCAATCCTCTCTTCGCAGCCGCTACGTTAGCGCTCGTCTTCGCTGCCGCGCGCCGGCTGCTCGGCGAGGGTGGTGCCAGGCTTTCGGCCGCGCTCTACCTGGTCTCGCCGTTCGCGCTGTTCATGAGCGCCAGCTACATGAACCACGTGACCAGCGGCTTCTTCCTCGCTCTCGCCCTATATGCGGCGGTTCGGGCGGAGGGCGACGCGCGGGGCAAAGGCTGGCCGCTCGTGACCGGCGCGGCGCTCGCGTTGGCCGCCACGATCCGCCCGCTCGAGGCGGCGGCGTGGGCCGCCGTCCTGGGTGTCTGGATCTTGCTTCGCAGGGGTTGGAGGCCGGCAGTCGTGGTCGGGGCGGCGTGTCTGGTCGGACTGGCTCCGCTACTGCTGTACAACGGGTTGACGACGGGCCACCCTCTGCGTTTCGGGTACAGCCTGCTCTGGGGTGCGGGCCATGGTCTCGGTTTTCACACCGATCCGTGGGGCGAGCCGTTCACACCCATCGTGTCGTTCGCGAACACGGCGCTCGATTTCCAGCGGCTTAATGTGCTTCTCTATCTTTGGCCGTTCCCGTCGCTGTTCTTCGTCTTCGTGGCGCTTGTCTACGCTGCCAGGGCCGACGGGTCGCGCGGAGCCGTCGCCCTGCTCGGCGCCCTCCTGTTCGCAGCGCCGCTCGCCTACTTCTTCTACTGGCACCGGGACAACTACCTCGGCCCGCGTTTCGTGTTCGCTTCGCTCGTTCCTGCCGTGATTCTTACCGCGGCCGGCATACTCGCGCTCGACCGGCGGTTGGGCCGCTGGCGCGGCGCGCTGTGGCTGGCGCTTCTGAGCGGGGCCCTGGTAGGCCTCACCGTGTACTTCCCACAGAGCGCGGGGCTCTTCGCGGGGCGCATGCTCGAGCGGAAACTGCATCCCGAGATCGAGGCGGAGCGTGCCGGGATCCGTGATGCTCTGATCATCGTGAGGGTCGGTTGGGGCAGCCGTCTGATACCGCGGCTCTGGGCCTGGGGGATCCCTGCCTCCGAAACCGAGCGGACGTACCGCGCCGTGGACGGCTGCCGTTTGCAGTCTTCCCTGGACAGGGCGGACTCGCTGGTGGCGGCCGGCGACGATTCGACGTCCGCCCGCCAGGCCCTCACTTCGCAGCTGCGGACCTGGCGCGACATGAACCTGGCGGTTGTCAGAGACGTGCTCCCGGACAACTCGGTTCGCGTCGATACGAGCGCGGCTCTGCCCGAGCGCTGCTACCGCGAGGTCCTGCAGGACGAAGCGGGCTTCACCGTCTACGGAACACTGATCTGGCGTAACGATCCGTGGCTGACGAAGGGAATAGTGTACGCGCGTGACTTCGGGCCGGAACGAAACAGCCGACTCCAGGCGCGGTATCCGGGGCGTCGATCCTACCTCTATGCTCCGCTGAGCGGGGAGCCCGGCGAACGGCCGGTGCTGCGACCGCTGGCCGGACCCCGCCGCCGGGCCGGTACTACGGAGGGCGAATGAGCTGGCCGGGCGATCGGGGCTGGAGACTGCATCTCCTGCTGGCCGTGCTGATCGGGCTCGTGGTCGCCGTGGTGGGCGTGTGGGCCCAGAACGAATCGCTGGTCGGCGTCAACTACGACGACGGGATCTACGCGCTTCTGGCTAAGGCTCTCGCGCATGGCGAGGGGTATCGGGTGACTTTCTTGCCGGTGGACGTACCCGGTGTGAAGTACCCACCGCTGTACCCGATGAGCCTCGTTCCCTTCTGGGTGTTGAGCGGATCACAGGAGGCGGCTCTCCAAGCCATGAAGCTGGCGAACGGGATCTACATTGGCGCCGCCGCTGGACTCTTCGCCTTCCTGCTCATGGACCTCGGCATCCTCGTCACACCGTTGGCGGTAGTAGTAGCGCTCCTGGGTTTTGTAGCGGGCTCCATGATGTTGGTGGCCAGCGGCCTGCTGTCGGAGCCGCTCTATCTGGCTCTCCTTTTCCTCGCCCTCTGGCTGACCGACCGCACGTCCGAGAAACCGACGTCCGGTAGACTCGTCGCCATCGGAGCCCTGACAGGACTCGTGCTCCTCACCCGCACGGTGGGCGTTGCGCTCTTGGGTGCCGTGGCGTTCGCGACCTGGCAGCGCTGCGGCCGCCGCTCTGCGTCTGCAGCCGCGGCTGCGGCGCTGCTGGTTGCTGCTCCCTGGATCGTGTACGCGCTTCTCCGATCGGGCCGTGTGCCGGATCTCTTGGTGCCCGGTTACGGATCGTACGGGCGCCTGTACCTGGCCCTGATCGCGGACGCGCCCGTCGGCATTATGGACGTGGCCGTCGCCAACGTCGGAGCCATACTCCAGACGCTCGGCGGCAAGCTCGTGCCCGAGGCGGGAGCGACCGTCGAGTCGTTCGTCGGAGCTGCGCTGATCATGCTTGCGGCGTTCGGCTCGCGCCGCATCTACCGCAGAGCGCCTGCGACAGCCACATACCCGTGGCTCTACCTGACCGTGGTCTCTCTTTGGGTGTTTCCACCCTTCCGTTTCGTCTTCATCCTCTTCCCGCTGCTACTCGCCCTCGCCGCCGTCGGTTTCCTGTCGCTGACCCGTCGGGCCGAGGAGAAAGCGCGAGCCAAGCTGGGTGAGCGACCGTGGCTCCGGATAGCGATCCTCGTCGCCGGCAGCGCAGTGCTCGTCCACCAGGCCTACCTGGAGTACGGTGCGGTGCGCGCCCGCGTGTGGGACGGCGCCCAGCTGATCAAGTCGGCGGTGGGTGCGGAGGTGATCGACTGGGTCATTGATAACACCGAGCAGGATGACGTGGTGGCATTCGAGTTCGATCCGCTCATCGCCCTGCACACCGGCAGGCGGGTGATCCCAAACAACTACGTGCCGGTGCATTCGTGGTACAGTCGAGGTGAGCCTCCGGCCGACAGCCTGGCGCGACTGTTCGCGGAAATGGGCGTGGACTACGTGGCGGTGAGGCGGCATATCCCTGCGGCCACGGAGCCGATCGATCGGCTGCTGGGAGGTTACCCGGGCAGTCTCGAGCTCGACTACGTAACACCGGGAGGCGTACTGATCTTCAAGACTGATCTCGAGGCGCTCCGCGCGCCGCAGCGAGGTGACGACAGCGTGGGTGGCGTGGGGGAATGAGAGACCTCTCGCTTCGAGCCATGACGACGGATCCGAGAGGGGCACGGATATTCATGGCGGTCGCCGTGGCACTGGCGTCAGTGGCCGTCTACGCCAACTCGCTCGGCAACAAGTTCGCGTTCGACGATGTGGTGATCGTCGAAACTCGGGAGACGGCTCACAGCGTCGGCAACATTCCCGAGCTGGTCACCGAGCCCTACTGGGTCGAGGACCGTCTCCCCGGCGGCATCTACCGGCCGCTGACCCTGGCCCATTTCGCCGTCGACTGGTCTATCTGGAACGGGAATCCGCTCGGCTTCCACCTGGTCAACGTCGTCCTGCACGCCGCAGTAAGCGCGCTGGTCGCTCTCTTCCTGCTCCTTTTCTTCCCCTGGTGGGCGGCGCTTGTCGGCGGTCTGGTGTTCGCCGTGCACCCGGTCCATACCGAGGCCGTCGCCAACATCGTCGGCCGGGCGGAGATGCTCACCGCGCTCTTCGTCATCACGGCGACCATCGTCTATATCCGAGCCAGTAGGCGGGGACGAATCTCGGCCGCCGCCCTCCTCGTGATCGCCGCCTGCTACGCCTTGGCCAGCTTCTCGAAGGAGATCGGTGTCGTTCTGCCGGGGCTGCTGCTCGCCACCGACCTTACCCTTCCGTCACGGGGACCGGCTCAGACCCTCAAGGGATATGTTCGAACCAGACTCCCCCTGTTCGGCGTGCTGACGGGGGTGCTGCTACTCGTCTTCGCCGCCCGCTGGGCGGTCTTGGGGGCGGCGGTCGAGAGCGTCCCACACCTGACCTTCGCGCTGGACGACAGCTTCACGACCCGACTGTTCACGATGGCTCGGATCTGGCCGCGCTACTTCGAGTTGTTCGTGCTGCCCTTGGACCTGTCGGCTGACTATTCGCCGGCGATTGTGCTGCCGGTCGAAGGGATTACCGCATTGGGGGCGCTCGGTTTCTTGCTCCTGTTCGGCAGCCTGGCCATAGCGATAGTCGCCTATCGCCGCGCTCCAGAGCTCAGCATGGCTTTGGCCTGGACAGTCCTCGCCATCCTGCCGGTGTCGAACTTGCTCATCACCGCCGAGCTCGTGCTGGCCGAGCGTACTCTCTATCTTCCATCCCTGGCCGTCTCGATCGTCGTGGCCCTGGCGCTTACCAAGGTCGCCCCCGCCCGGCGAAAGTGGCTGCTCGCAGGGTTGGCCGTCTGGCTGGCCGGATTCTCCGTCGTCACCGTGAAGCGTAACACGGTCTGGTACAACACGGACACGCTGTTCGAGGATCTGCGCCAGAAACACCCGGAGTCGGTTCGCCTGCTCTATACGTTGGCCCTCGACTACCACAAGCGGGGAGAATGGGAGCTGGCGCGAGAGTACTTCAGTATGTGGATCGAGATCTGGCCCTACCACGCTCCCTGGTTGGGCCAATACGCGGCCGCGCTTGCCGACTACGGTGACTTCGAGAAAGCCGACAGCATGATCAGCATGGCGGTCCGCTTGAAGCCAAACGTCGTCGCCTTCCACCGTCTGCGGGCGCTCATGCTTCTCGACGGCGGCAACCCTGAGCGGGCGTTGCGGGCTATCGACGAGGCCGTCGCGATGATCGGGGTCGATCCCGACTTGCAGGGGATGCGTGCGATAGCCTATGAGCGACTCGGACAACTCCCCGCCGCGGTTCAGGCCCAGGAAGCGGCGCTGGAAGGCTGGGAGGAAGAGGCCACCTGGCATGGCTGGTATCGCCTGGCACGGCTGCGGGCCGCCGCAGGCGATACCGCGGCCGCGCTCGAGGCACTCGCCGTCGCCCGGGGCAGGCGTGGCGCGCTCCCCGAGGTCGCCG
>JBDHKT010000345.1:0-3321 GCA_039586255.1 Gemmatimonadota bacterium
GAGGGGATCGGTGCGATTCTCTCGCCTCTCCGTTTCGTGTGCCAGGTGTGTGCCGATCGTACTCGGTAACCGTTGCGAAGGCTGAACATTCTCCCAGGGCGCTTGGCAGTGGGATTGGCCAGAGCAAACGGAGGACGCTCTAGGCTAAGGCCGCATGGGCTGTAGGGTCTTGGGCCGTGGCCGCATGGTTGGGTAGCAGATTGGGTCAGCACCCCACGTATCGGAAAACTCCCGGTGAAGAGTCAATTGGCGCCGAGGCTTCGCAGGGCGGCAGCCGCGTCCACGACCCGCGGGGCGTCCCGGCCTTCGAACCTCATCGGTCGGCTGGTCTCCATCAGGATTCGCTTGATCTCGGCGGGCTCCAGGTCGGGCCGCACGCTCTTTAACATGGCGACGAACCCGGCCGTGACCGGCGAGGTGGAGGAGATCGACAGGTAGGGCCGATAGCCGCTCTCACTGCCTCGCTCCAGCCAGTCCAGGTATCGCTCGGTGAAGATCACCTGGTAGTCGTAGTGGAGAATGTTCACGTCGGGCTCTCGCTCGTCGTCTCCGGAGCGTCCCAGCAGCCCGGTCGGCAGCAGGTTTTCGGGATGCGGGTAGTGGATGAAGGTGGTGACGATTCCATGCGCCACTGCCCGGTCAACGGCTTCGTCCAGGCGCGGGCGATTCTCCGGCGCGAAGCGGGCGGCCGAGTAGGTGAGCACATCGAGATCGTGTTCGATCGCCCAGTCGATGGCCTGTACCATGGCGTCGACCTTCGCGCTCTCATCACTTGAGTAGGTGCCGAGCGCGTATATTTCGACGTCGGGCGCAACCTCGCGGAGTGTCGAGGCCATCCAGAACCCGTGGTGGCTCGACTCGCTGAAGTACGCTCCCCACTCGTCGGTCTGGAAATTCTCGCCGCCTGCGTACAGCCCTTCGTACTTTCCGTATCCAAACGAATGGTCGAGAATGCCGACCTTGATGCCTGCGCCCTTCGAAAATTCCCACGCTTCCCAAATGTTGTGGACCGTGAAGTACGTTTGACGGGAATTGGCGTTCGGGAAGCGAATTACCGGCGGCGCTTCGACCGTTGACTGGGCCTGCAAGAGGCCTGGACTCGAGGTACCGACACAAAGAGCTAGCAGTGCGAACACGAGACCGATTCGGGACATGTTGATATTCCCCCGCTGACGGAGTACCGGTTGGTACACACAGTGTGGTGGTGATGACTCTCCCGAGAAGCGGGCGAGTATCGTCGTCACGTGGCGCCGGCCCCGAGGTTGCCGGTGGAGTAGGTTTTTGCGCCACTGAACTCGCTCTAGCTCAAGAGCTTCAGTACCCACGCTGGAGGTCAACTACATTCAACATTCTGTCGCCCGCGACATAACGGCGGAGGTTCTCGCGATAGAGAAGGAACTGATTGTCACGATATCGGTTGGAGTAGTCCGAGACATGCGGCGTCATGATGACACGGGGCATGTCCCAGAGCTCGAAATCCGTCTGAGGCAAGTCGTCCGCCCCAAATCCCGCGATACTTCCTGAGCGGAGCGCATCCTTCAAGTCGTCCCAGTTCACGACTGGGAGCCGCACGATGCTGACGAAATAGGCGCTCTCTTTCATCGCGTCAAAGAATTCCGCGTCGAACATCTCCTGTGTTTCCGGAGTGTTCGGTACCGAAGCGAATACCACATCTGCCTGACCGGCGAGTTCGTACATCTCATGGGAAAGGCCCACGTAGTCGACGAACGCCGGTCCCGACCTGCTGGTTCTCCGAGTCGCGATGACTCGCATACCTAACGCGTGAGCTAGCCGACCCACTTCCGTACCGATACTCCCGAGCCCGACAACCAACAACGTCTGATCCTGGAACTCCTTATCCAAGTTCTTGTCCTTCACCACGTCTGTCTGCGTTCTCCCCCATACGTGGTTTTCCTGTCTCTCATCGTGGATGTCCATACCGCCGATCAACGAGAGCATGATCGTAAGAGAATGCTGGGCAATTGCCCGCGCGGTCATGCCGCGAATCGAGCTGACCACGATGTTGCGTTCACGAAGAATCCGGTTGACCTCTCCAGGTGGCGTGCCGCCCGTAAAACACCTCGCTACTCCGACGCTCCCCGACTGAATCCAGTGGACCTCCGGGCCGATCACCGACATTAAACTTGCTGAGCATCCCAATCCGAGTACCACCTGTGCATCGGCCAGCACGCCTCGATCTACTGCGTCTGCTCGATTCCTGACCGGGATAAGCTCGACCCCGGGAGCGACTTCCTGCAGAAACGCCATCCGTTCCTCGCGTCGATCCCATTCCTCTGGAACCACGACTACCACTTTCTCGGGTGGAACCCACCCCGGTAACTCGCGGACCGGCACATCGCTTTCGCGAAGATTGAAAACCTCTACCAGCCTTTCCGGGGTGAAGTCTTCATATGATCCTGTCGGGGGAGGCGCCGGTTCGCGGGGTCCCTCCCCACCTCCGGAGCACGCGAGAACTAATGTGCAAACGCCGAGCACGAGTGGCCGCGTTACGAGCTGGCTACGAGTCAAATGCGCCGTCAGCATGAGGATCCAGTACCTTCCTATACGGAGTTCTGTATGGAGTTCTTGCTAAAAGTCCGACAACGGCCGTTGCACGAGGTTTTTCGAGATGGCTCTTCGACCAGAGTACGCCCTGCCGATGGCGCAGTCAAACGCGTGCGATCGCCGGGGCGGTGCCTCGAGATCGGCGCGACGGGCCTGTTTAGACCGTCGCCCTGGAACAGCAGCCACGGTATGATTCGTCCGTGCCCATTCTCTTGACAAAGAGAAGTTCCTATCGCCCACCTACCCTCTCAAGGAGGTGGACTTCACGGGTAAGAAATCTCGGACGCGTGCTTCTGGGTGGTCTGCTCGCCGGCGTGGTCCTAACCGTGCTCGAGTTCGTGCTCAACGGGCCGATCCTGGGCGATCGGTGGACCGCCGCCATGGAGTCGCTGAACGTGGCTGCGCCTGAAGGCGCCGGAACGATGATCGCGTACGTCGTCTTTGACTTTGTGCTGGGCATCGCTCTGGTTTGGCTCTGCGCCGCCGTCCGACCCCGGTTCGGGCCGGGCCCCAAGACCGCAGTCATCACGGGCCTGGCGATCATTCTGATCTATGAGTTCTTCGAGGGCCCCATCGCGATGCTCGCCGGGGCCTGGCTGCACCAGGAAGGGGCTCCGGCCGCTGCCGTGCCGAGGATGTGAGGTCGCGGCCGCTGCGTGATCGACCGCTCACGTCGACGTGACCAACGACTGCGGCAGGATGCGATTCGTCACGTTTACCAGTCGACGGACGACGCCCCGGTCGGCCGCGATCTCG
>JBDHKT010000346.1:0-5586 GCA_039586255.1 Gemmatimonadota bacterium
GCTGGGGCCCTACCCCGTGAGCATGGTCAGCGTGCCGGGCGAAGAGGTGAGCAACACGCTCCCACCCAAGCTCCCCATGCTGGCACTGGCCGTGGTCCAGATCGGGCTACTCCTGTCTATAGAGGCGCCGATGCGGCGCTGGCTGAACCGCGCGGCGCCCTGGACCGCGACGCTGCTGGTGAACGGCATGATCATGACCGTCTTCCTCTGGCACCTGACGGCCTCGACCCTGGTCATCGCCGGCGCCATCTGGCTGGGCGACATCGGGCTCACGGTAGAGCCGGGGAGCGGCACCTGGTGGGCGGCCCGCCCGATCTGGCTAGGCCTCTACGCCCTCGGCCTCGTCCTCTTCGCACTCGCCTTCATGCGGTTCGAGCGCGGCGGCGGCGCCCGGACAGTCGCCGCCTGGCGACAGGTGGTGGGTGCGGGGCTCGTTTGCGCGGGCCTGGCGCTCCTGGCACTCCACGGTATCGCCGGCGACGGCCCGCTGGGCCTCCAGATATGGTTCTTGCTCCTGCCGTTCGCCGGCGCGGCGCTGGCGGGGGTGAACCCGCTGGGCGCTGCGCCCGCCCGCACTGCTGCGTGACATTCTTCCCACAGCCGAAGGACTGAAGCGGGTCGAGAGCCTGTTGATCGTGTGCCCTTAGCCTCCGGGCGAAGGCATCTCGATGGGCGCTCACTCCAAGCGGACGCATGATAACGTTTGACGTTAATAACGCCTCACGTTATTATGGTGCCGTGATCAGGAGCTTCCGGGACAGGGATACCGAGGACGTATTCAACCGGCTCCCGGCGCGGCGCCTGCCCAGCGGCATTCTGCGGGCGGCGCGACGTAAGCTCTTGATACTCGACGCCGCCGAGAGCCTGGCCGATCTCCGCATTCCACCAGGTAACCGACTCGAGAGATTGTCGGGCGAGCGAGCGGGGCAGTACAGCATCCGGATCAACGTTCGGTGGCGGATATGTTGCAGCTGGCGCGAAGGCGACGCTTATGATGTGGAGATCGTCGACTATCACTAGGATGACGGATGGCTAAGAAGAAGGCAGCGCCAATCCATCCCGGCGAGGTTCTGCTGGAGGAGTATCTGAAGCCGCTGGGGATAAGCCAGTATCGGCTGGCTAAGGATACGAGCGTGCCGCCGCGGCGGATCAACGAGATCGTGCACGGCAAGCGTGCCATCACGGCCGATACGGCGCTGCGCCTGGCCCGCTACTTCGGCACGTCCGAACGTTTCTGGCTCAACCTGCAGACGCGCTTCGATCTTGAGGTCGAGAAGGACCGGCTGGCCGACCGCCTGGAAGAAGAAGTCGTAGTGCTCTCCTGACTGCGCCGTCGGATCCGCTCTCGGTTGGGCGGCCATCATCAAGGAGGTCCCCGATGCGACGCATACTATTGCTTGCCTTGTCACTCGCCCTTCTGACCCCAGGACTCTCGAACGCCCAGGGCGGGCTACAGGTCGCCGAGCTGGGCGAGTGCCCGCTGGAGAGCGGCGAAGCGATTCTGGATTGCAGGGTCGCGTACCGCACGTTCGGCCAGCTGAACGCGGAGCGTTCGAACGCCGTGCTGTTCACGACCCAGCTCACCGGCACCTCGGCGCAGATCGCCGGGTACATCGGGCCCGGCGGTTTCGTGGATACGACGACGCATTTCGTCATCGCAGTCGACGCGTTCGGCAACGGCGTGTCGTCGTCGCCGTCCAACAGCAGCGCCCAGCCGGGCGCCGACTTCCCGCGTTTCTCGATCCGCGACATGGTGGCGGCGCAGCATCGGCTGCTGACCGAGACGCTGGGGCTATCGTCGCTGCACGCCGTGATGGGGATCTCGATGGGAGGGATGCAGTCGTTCGAGTGGGCGGTCAGCCATCCCGGGTTCGCCGCCAAAGTGATACCGGTCGCCGGCTCGCCGAGGCTGGCCGCCTACGACATCGTCCTCTGGGAGACGTCGCTTCGCATGCTGGCCGTCTACCAGGAGACCGGTGCGGCCGACGCATCGTCGGCGCTGTTCGGTCTCAGCTTCCTGGTGGGGAACAGCCCGGACTACCACGCCCGCGTGACACCCCGGGACAGCATACTCGGCATCCTCGCCAGGCTGGACGGCATACCGCTGCCAACCCCAATAGCCCACAACCTGGCCAGCCAGATCAACGCGATAATCGATCACAACGTCGCGGCGCCCTACGATGACTCGCTGGAGCGGGCCGCCGCTCGGGTGCAGGCGGACGTGCTGGTGATCGTCACGGTGCAGGACCACGTGGTGACGCCGGGGCCGGCGCTCGAGTTCGCCGAACTGCTGGGAGCACGGACGGTGATCCTGCCCAGCGATTGCGGACACAATGGACTGCGCTGCGACGACGGCGAGCTGCTATCGCAGGCGTCGCAGGGGTTCCTGGCCGGACGCGACTAGAGGACCCCGTCATGCGAGGGCTGCTCGGGCGATCGTCCGGCCGATTTCCTCGGTAGTCGAGCCGATCCTGAGTAACGATCGAATCAATAGGTCGAGACTAACGGATGGGTCTCCGGCTTCCATTTTCGCTACACGGGACTGGCTCGAGCCCAGTCGCTTGGCAAGCGTGGACTGCGATATCTTCTGCCGGCGACGCCGGCTCCGAAGTTCTCTCGCGAGGGAAACCCGCACTTCGACGACCGCCGTCTCGGCGTCGGTGAGATCCAAAAACTCCTGCATGCTGCCAACCTTCCAGCCTGCACGCTCGAGTTTCTCACGCTTGTCCCGTTTCATCTTTGATGCCCCGTCAATAACTGCCTTGTTTCAAACCGAGTCGTAGCGTTTCAGTCTGTCCTTAGAGGCCGCGATGACCGACTTCGGTGTCTTGTTCGACTTCTTGCTGAAGACCTCGACGACCACTATCGCGTCATCGTCCATCCTGTAGATGATCCTCCAGGTATGGCCCGGATCGTTGATCCTCAGCTCATGACATCGCCGTCCGATTTGCTGCATCGGCCGCGACTTCGGCATCGGAAGGTGCTCGCCACATTGCAGCATGCGAAGAAGAAACCCCGCCTCACGGCGAGCCTGTGCAGTGAAGGGGGGTGTTCTCACTTCACCCTTGAGCCACACCAGCGGTTTGTGGGCCTCATTCCTAGACACAATCTAGGCCAAATCTGACATATGTCAAGGTTGACATGTACCTGATCGCCACAGCACTGAGGAGGCGCTGGACAGAGCGGACGGCACTCGCACTGCTCACAATCTCAGTGCGCTGCCTCAACGAAATATCAAAGGGTGGTCTTGGCCCGACGGTCGGTCAGTTCCTTCCCGCGCGGCGCTCGGCTACACCAGCCCTAACGATGCGCTACTCGCCGGACTCGCCGCGGCGCACGCCCCAGGCGGGGTCGCCGCGTGCGACGAGAGACGTAGTCAGCCGGGGGAAGCGGGACGTGACTGAGGTCAGAAGGGTCGTAGCCTCGGTTGGACGGCAGCTTTCAAGGTCAGCGTTTCACCGTAGAAGTATCTGCGGCCTGCTGCGCTACCGCGACCACCGTGCCGGTGTGCATCAGAACAACTGCGCTCGGCAAGACATCGACCCGACCTCTTTCCCACCAAGCGATGGGAAACAGCCAGGCCATGCGGAGCTCCCAGCGCCGTGTGATCCACTCGCTATTCTCCAGCCGTTCGAAATCCAGAACGCCGCCAAAATCGTTCTCGCGCAGCTGGATCTGTGCCCGAAGCATGTCGGGGAGCTTCCTCAGCGCCCGCTCGAGAGTCACAGCGTCGACGCGCGCGGCGTGACCGGAGGGCCCACCGGGCTCCATACTGTCGAGCGCCGCCGTCTCGATCGGCATCTCGCGCCGGCGCCCGACCCGGCGAACCCTCATCAGCGCCATCCGTGCCGCGACGCGCCTTATCCACCCCTCGAAGCTCCCTCGTCCCTGGAAGCCGCGGATCGCCTCGGGCAGTCCGACGAAGAGGTCCTGAAGCACGCCCTCGGCGTCTTGCGGAGAGCCGGTGATACGCAGGGCCGTTCGATAGACCGGCGTCGCGTATCGGCCATACAGCTCCTGCAGCGCCTGCCGGCTCCCCGACTTGAGGCTCTCGATCAGAACCGTTTCGTGGACGGGCTCTGGCATTGAGGGTCCGGACATGGGAGTCAGTCTGATCCTAAGGAATCCTTCTGCCCTCTATCATATAGATGCCGCGAAGCCACGAAACCTTTCATGGTGGAGGGTCGAGCGGCGGGCGGCCTGCGAGCCTGCATCTTCACTCCGAATGATCGTTTCAGTAGTTAGAGACTAACGGATGGGTCTCCGGCTTTTGTCCTCGCAACGGGGGGTTAGTCTTCAGACTTCGCGCGGTGCAGCGCCATGTACTCTGCTGGGGATCGGGTGGGAACGTCGCTGCGTGAGAAGTCGTCTTGGTTTCGCGTTATGAGGTAGTCGGCGTCGATCTTGGCTGCGCAAGCGGCTTGTACGGCATCCTCGAAGTCCTTCCAGTTCATCGCAAGCGCTTGAAGGAGCCGGTCATGATCTACGGCCACGACGTCGACTAGCTTCAGTAGGTCCATCAGCGCTTTCTTCGCCCGTTTGAGACCGAGCTCTTTGCGCAGGAGATAGAACACTGTGGTAGCGGTATGGGCGGCGATGAAGCCCTCGACTTCGCCGCGCTCGATAACTGAAAGCAGGGCGGCCGCGTCCTCGGCGAACGGCTCCCTGTCCGCGAGGACGTCGAGGATCACGTTCGTATCGATGAAGAGCTTCAACGCCGATGCTTTCTTTCGAGGTGTCGGCGATAAGCCTCGGTGTCCGTGCTGGGCGGTAAGATTCCCCGGAGCCGCGACACGACCGGTGTCCGCTTGCCCTCGCTGTCGACGAGCCTGGCAAGGAAATCCGTCACCAGCTTGGATATGCTGGTGTCGTGTCGCCGGGAGAAGCGCTTGGCCTTCCGGACGACCTCTTCATCCACACTCAAAGTGAGCTTTCTCCGTGACATCGTGCCTCCGTACGTACTGTTCGCAAATATAGTACGTAATAGAGGCCAGACAAGTTCCACGATCCAGGATCGCTCTCAAAGGTGGCCGACGTCCTTTGCGTAGGGAGCGAGTCTCGACTCGCGGAGCCCCTCCAGCAGCGTCACCGAGGAGTGGATTTGCAGCGGAACCGCGGGGAACGCCTCTGCGATCGATCTGACTTCCGAGTCCGTCAACTCGCCGCGCCGCCACTTCTTCCACAGCGAATTACCGAACTCCGCCGGCAGCAGGTCAGGCGCGTGCAGCTCGTTGCCCTCGTCCAGCAAGGTGGCGGCGGACTCGGAGTGTGTCTCGGGCACGTACCATTGGCACCGCTCACAACCTCAATGCACTGCCTCAACGAACTGTCAACGAGTGGCTTTGGCCTGACGGTCAGTCGGTCTCGTCCCGTGTGGCGCGCGGCATCACCAGCCTGACGATGTACTGTTCGCCGAACTCGCCGCGTCGCACGCCCCAGGCGGTGTCGCCGCGGATGACGAGCGGCGTGGTGAGCCACGGGAAGCGCACCTCGCCCAGGTAAGTGCCGTCGGGCTCGAAGACGTCGTACACGTAAGGGTCGCGCCAGGAGATCGGCGGCGGCTGGTTCGATTCTTCGGAGGGCGGC
>JBDHKT010000347.1:0-3287 GCA_039586255.1 Gemmatimonadota bacterium
TACTTCAGCCAGTGATTCGGTCTGAACAGGGGGCAAAAGTGAGCGGTAACCAGGGAAATCATCAGGACACCATTGACATTGACCCGGCTCGGCGCGAGGAGATCTTGCGCGAGCTGAGGGAGCAAAAGGGCGAGGAAGCGGTCCGCGAATACATCGTCAGCGAATCGGTGGACCGCCTATCGAAGGCCAAACCAGAAGATGTCCAGGAAATAGCGACAGCTTCGATGAGCCTTCTCAACGCGTACCACAATGAAGCCTTGGGTCAGTCGCGCAAGAGCTTCAATCTCGCTCGGGTCCTGGTGGCGGTCGGTCTCGGTTTCTTCCTGTTTGCGGTTGCCGTGCTGTTGCTCACAAGGATACAAGAGATCACACTCGTTGGTGTGGTGGGTGGCGCGATCTCGGAACTTGTCGCCGGCATCGTCTTCTACCTGTACGGGAAGAGTTCGGACCAGCTCGCCGAGTCTCAGAGTCAACTCGATAGGACACAGCGCTTTCTTCTTGCCAACAGTGTGTGCAGCGCGATAGAAGGTGAGGGCCGGGATCAGACACGTGCCGAACTGGTTCGGGCCATCGCTGGAATCGTGCCGCTGCACGACGAAGAAGAGCCGGCGGTAGATCAAGACCAGGAAGAGTGAGGGGATCGTGGCCAATCCGACGAATGCTGAGCTTGCCGAGCAGATCGCGGGAGTGACCCGTATCAGCGCGGGCAAGGTGCAGAGCATGTGTCCCAGCAAGGCCGAGAAGGACCTACTCGTCCACCTGTTGTGGGTCGCGAGGTCAGCCGAATTGTCGTCGGGCCGCAGGGTCGCCGAATTGAAGAAGAGCATCCGCCAGCTCGCCGACCTGATCTTGAAGCTGGTCAGGCACATCCACGGTCTCACCGGCCTGCCGGCGTTGCGTCAGGCGGCGAAGACGTGCACCAACGACGAGCTCGCGCTGAAGGTAAGGGATTCGACTCGTCTCAGCCTAGCGAACATACAGAGCGTGGCTCCGCGGTTCGCCGACAAGAAGAAGCTCGTCGCTCTATTGGAAATTACCTATTCGCGAATCAGCAGGGATGCACGAACGGCTGCACTGAGGAGAGAGACCGGTGACCTGGCGGATGTGATCTTGAGGCTGGTCAGGCGCGTCCTCTAACGCAGGCTTTGCCTCTCTGGAGAGCCTGTTGACTGAAAGAAAGGAGTGTTAATATCGGGGCCTCAAGAAACAGGCCCAACGATGTCCAACCAGAAGGGACCCAACGATGTCCGCACGGATCTCGCGCAGTCTGGGGCTGCTCGCAGTCCTCGTGACGACGGCTGCCGCTTGGCCACACCCAGTTGCAGCCCAGACTGGTGCGTCAGAGGCCGGCGCGACGAAGCAGCACGAGGTGGGCTTCTTCATGGGTGGCCTCTACACCCAGAACAAGCTGCCGCTCAACGCCGGCTTCAATACCGGCTTCCGCTACGCTTACAAAGTCTACCAAGATTTCTGGCTGGAGTTGGAGACCGGATTGACCTTCACGAATGATGCCGAAACCGACGGGCTCCTCGGCCACGGTCAGCTGCACGTACGCTGGCACCCGTTACGCTCCCTGCGGCCCGTCGATCCCTTTCTGCTGGTCGGGGTGGGAGCGGTCGGCTACAACACGACGAGCGCCAGCGAGAGCAGTCCGGTCATCGTCTTGGGGCTCGGCGTGGAGCTCTATTGGCTGGAGGACGTGGGCTTCCGCCTGGACGCGGGCGACTTCTGGCTGACCGACATGTTGGGCGAATCGTCCCACAACTTTCGGGTGAACTGGGGTCCCGTCTTCTGGTTCTAGGGCAAAGCCGCGCCAGCAAATCCGTAGCCGCAAAAATACGTGAAGCCCCATGTCATCCGACGCACACGATGTCCGATACGTCTGCCTCTCCGATCTTCACCTCGGTGAGCCGGACAGCATCCTCACGCCCCTCAGACCGAACAGCCACGAGGTCGACCCCTCCAGGGTGGAACCCGTGCTGGAGCAGCTGGTGCTCTGCCTCGAGCACGTGGTCGAGAGGAATCGCGGTGACCGGCGGCCGATCCTCATCCTCAACGGCGACGCGCTCGAGCTGGCCTTCGGGACGTTCAGTCAGGCGCTGACCAACTTCGAGCGGCTGGCCGGGCTGCTGCTCGAGCGTGAGCTGTTCGAGAAGCTGGTCTACATCCCCGGCAACCACGACCACCACATCTGGGAGGTCGCCCGCGAGACCCCGTACGGGACTACGCTCATCGGTCGGCGCGCCGATGACGGCGGCCTGCCGCCGCTCCGGCACGTGACATCGCTGCGCCTCGAGGAGGCTGTCCCTGCCTTCCTGCTCAACAAGATCATCCAGCAGATCCATCCGCCGCACCGCCCCAACGAAGAGGAGCACGAGGTCCTCGTCGTCTATCCGAACCTGGCCCTGCTGGACGAGTCCGGGGGCCGCTGCGTTCTGTTCCACCACGGCCACTACGTCGAGCCGCTGTATCACTTCTTCAGCAAGCTGCGGCGCTGGCTGTTTCCCGACCGCCCACAGGCGCAGAGCATCGATGAGATCGAGGAGGAGAACTTCGCCTGGATCGAGTTCGTCTGGTCGCTGCTCGGCCGCTCGGGCGGCGCCGGCGCCGACATGCGCCTGCTGTACAGGATGTTCAGCACTCCGGACGAGTACGAGGCCTTCGCCGATGCGCTGGCCAAGCGCTCCGTGGCAGTAATCGACCTGCCGTGGATCCCGGGCGACAAGATTGAGCGCCTGGCGCTCAAGAAGCTCTTCACCTGGGTGGGCCCGAAACTCTCCGGCGAGCGCTCCAGGCGCCAGGTCGTCGAGTCGCCCGAGCTGCGCAGCGGGATCGAGGCTTACCTGTTCGGCCCCGCGTATGAGCAGATGCGCGACGAGCTGGGCCGCGTCCCCGACGACCTGACCTTCGTGTTCGGCCACACGCACAAGCCATTCGAGGACATCCTCGACGATCCGTCCGGGAACGGCCGAGTCAAAGTCTTCAACACCGGTGGCTGGCCTATCGACTCGGTAGAGCCCAGCGAGGCGATAGGCGCCTCGATACTCTTCTTGAACGAGCGGCTCGACGTCGCCTGCCTGCGCGTCTTCAACGACGGAGAAGAGGGAGGGGAAGTGGCGTTGAACGTTCGCCGGCCCGCCGGAGCCGAAGACGGTGATGAGTTTTGTGCGGCAATCGAGGCCTGCGTAACCGGCAGGGCGGCCGAGCCATGGCAGGAGCTCGAGGCGCGCATACACGAGGCGATCGTGCGGCGGCGGCGCGACCTGGAGGAGGAGCCACGATGAGAC
>JBDHKT010000348.1:0-4679 GCA_039586255.1 Gemmatimonadota bacterium
TGCAGACCGAGCTCGAGAGCCTCGTCATCGAGAAAGGACTCTATTCCGCACTGCTGAACCGGGTCGGCGCGGAAGGGATGCGGCCGGGGGACATTCAACAGTTCGCGTTGCTCTCCGGCGAGGACGTGAACCGCACCGTCCAGTACTACTACGACGAGCTGCTGCGACTGCTCGAGGAGCGTGCCGGCCAGCTCGGCCCACTCGGCAAGGATCCCTCGCACCCGGCGATCATCGCCATCGACCGGCGAATCGCCGAGACGCAGCAGCAACTGCTCGACGCGGCGGGGAACGCGATCGCGGCCCTAGATCTTCGCATCGAAACGCTCACCCGCTCGCTGGACGGCCTGCAGGCCGAGCTGCGGGCGCTGCCGGCGGTGGAGACCGAGCTGGCCCAGTTGCAGAACGAGGTGGAGATCCACTCGGACATGTACAAGTACCTCCTGTCGCGGTATCAGGAGTCCCAGATCGCCGAGGCTGAGATCTCTCCCTACGTAGACGTGCTGGATCCAGCCGTTGGCGCATGGCCGGTTAGAAGCGGCCGGCGGGTCAACGCCATCCTTGGTGGGCTGCTGGGGCTCCTGCTCGGGTTGGTCGCGGCGTTCTTCTTGGAGTATCTGGACCGCTCGGTGCAGTCGACTTCCGACGTGGAGACGAAGCTGGGGTTGGCAGTCCTCGGTTGGATTCCCAAGGTAGAGGCTGACGGCGAAGGACGCCCGATCCCGCTCGTAGCGGATCTCGATGCCGAGGGTGCCGCAGCCGAGGCCTATCGGGTACTTCGCACCAACCTCGCCTTCTCCACCGCGCGCGAGCACCCGCTCCACAGCCTGATCTTCACCAGCCCGGGCCCGGGTGAAGGCAAGTCCACCACGGTGGCCAACCTGGCCGCGGTACTCGCCGCCCGTGGCGACCGGACGTTGCTCATCGACGCCGACCTTCGCCGCGGCGAGCTGCACGACGCCTTCGACCTGATGCGCTCACCGGGGCTCAGCGACCTGCTGGCCGGCGAGCTCGACCCGCGGGAGGCGATCCGGCCAGCCGTGCGACCCGGTCTCGACCTGCTGCCGGCCGGTAAGCGACCGCCCAATCCATCCGAGCTGTTGGGCTCGCAGGCGATGGCGGACCTGCTAGCGGGTTGGAGCGAGGTTTACCGCTGGGTGCTGCTCGACGCGCCCCCCGTGCTCGCCGTCACCGACGCCGCGGTTTTGGCGGCGCTAACCGACGGAGCGGTGCTCGTGCTGAGGGCGGGAGAGACGGACCGTCGGGCGGGTTGGCAGGGCATCCAGCAGTTGCGGCGGGTCGACGCCCGCATCGTCGGCGCCGTTTTGAACGAGGTCGACCCGCAGCTTACCTCCGACCGATACCACCTCGACTACTACTACACCAAGTCATAGCGCCGGCCGCTGGCCATCGGCATCGATCGGGTCGGGCCCGTAGGGCGCGGTTTCCTCGGCCGCAGCGCGGCAAGGGCTGGCCTGCGGGTTCGCCGGTTCGGCAGTGCGTTCGTCGAGGGCGGCGGGTAGGCTCGAGAAGCTGCCGTGACCTTCGGGCACCGCCACGCGCAGGTTCACCAGCCGGCGCAACCATGAGCCTGCGGTGGCTTCGTTCACGCCATGAGCAGACGCGAACTGGGAGGCATCGACCCGTCCCATCCGATCGAGGTGGTCCCACGCCGCACGCAGCCGGCTGGGCGCCGGCCCCCAGAGAGCGGGGCGGCCGGAGTCGACCGCCACGAGCAGCAGTTTGTGCCTCAGCAATACGGTGTCGATGGAGTCCCTATGGTGCTCCGAAGCGTCCTGCACGACGAAGAAGGCATCGGACGGACGATCCGCGCGCAGGTACTTGATCAGCAGTTTCGCGATCACTTCGTCGGCGCAACTGAAGTCGAGAACGCCAACCTGTGAGAAGTCCAACACCGATACACAGCGGCCTCGACCACCCCGCAGTTGCTCTTCGATCGCCGAGCGCACCGCCTGACCGGTAGGCCTCGTCACCAAGTTGTTATAGAAGGTCGCCACCGAGGTGCGGACCACAGTTCTCAAGACTTCGCCCGTCATGCCCGTCGCCGGATCACCCATTCCCATCCTCCTCAGTCACCGCCGTCCGGCGGGACGACTTGCGGGAGCACGACCTGTATCTGCGCCCCCGGAAAATCCGGTAGCCCGCTGCTTGCGGGCTCTCTCTCGATCCAATCGGGGACTTCGGCGATCCGCGCCGTCCCACTCCGAATCGTGAACAGCCCGTTCCAACGCGTTACCTGCTTGCGAATCCCCTGCAGCCCCTGGCCGCGACCCGGGTCACGGTAGCGGGAAACACCGTGCAGGAAGGCCGCCTCGAGCGCAGTCTCGTCCGACCAGCGGTCGCCGTAGCGCTGGGCGTGCTCCCGGGCCAGCGAGCCCCGGAAGCCCATGCCCACGTCCATCACGGCGATGACCACGACCTGGCGGCCCAGTCTCTGTTTCCAATTGTACGTCTGAGCCGAGACCCAACCGTCGGTCCCGGCGTGCTCGACGATGTTCTGGCAAACCTCCGATAGGATCACGCTGAAGTGAAGCACCGCCGGTGGCGGATAGCCCAGTCGCCTGCCCAGAATCGCAGCAGCCCGATCACGCACCCGGTCCACCACGTCATGCACATCCTGGTGAGAGCGGATCGGCGTGATCTCGAGCAGGGCGTCGGACTCACCGCCCGTCCGCCGCCTGACATGCCCCTCGAACTCGAAGATCTCGTGCGCATGCTCGAAAAAGTGGATGCGGCTCAGGTAGCTGGCCACTTCCTTGCTCTCCGGTGGTTCCAGCAGGGGCCGCTCGCCGAATCGCTCCTGCCAGGCCGCGCCTGCGGCCAGCAGCCCGACAATCCCGTAGGGGCTCACCCAGCGGACATGCCGGGAGTCGAACAGGGCGCGGCCGCCCTCGGCGCCCGCCCAGCTAGCCACCAGCGCTTCGAAGCCGCGACCATCGAGCGTCTCGGGCACCGGAAGCACGACCGTCACCGGACGTTCACCTCGCGGCGCACCCGCTTAGCCACAGTCGATCTCCCCCCTCAAGAACCGGTTCAATCCCGAGGCGCCGCGGTGAGCGACGCTGCGGCTGGCTGCTGCATTGGCTCGCTGCATCGCCTCCTCCAACTCGATGCCTTCGAGCAGAGACCGGAACACGGTCACCCCCCAGACATCACCGCAGCCCGTCGGATCGCCAACTTCCACCGGCTCCACGCTCACCCGGCCCGTGCGGACCGCCCCGGGATTCTCCAGACGACCACGCCTCGCTCGCTCCAACGGCAACGCATCACCTTGAGCTCCGAGGGTCACAAACAACAGTCGGGTCTCACGGCCGATGACGTCCGCGGCGAACGCCCAGGGATCCCCCCGGTCAGCGGCGAGGGCCGCTAGCTCGTCCTGATTGACCTGCACTGCATCGAAGCACGCCAGCCATTCCGACCAGCGGTCCAGAGAGCACCGCCGCCGCTCGCCACCCGGGTCGGTCGCCAGCATCAGTGAGTGGATATCGACGTAGACCGGTCCGTCGAAACCTTTGCGGACCTGCTGGGCAACCTCCAGACCGAACTCGAGACCCGTGATGAAGTTCACATACAGTGCATCGCAGCCCGCGATTCTCGGCTCCAGTTCCTCCCAAGTCCACGCCGGCACGCCGCCTGTGAGCCGCTCGGTACGTAGCCGCGGACCGGAATAGCGCAGCTCGACGCGCGGATTCGGTGTATCGGCGACGATGATCCCCTGATCCATCTCGATGACGGACAGCTCTTTGAGGAAACGAAAACCCCGCTCCGCCAGATCGTGGCCCAGTTTGACGAGCGGCCGGATCCTCGTCTTTCCCGGCCTGAAGGCGTCGGCCGCAGCGAGCGCGTAGCTTATCCCTCCCCACTCCTCCACCCGCGATCCGACGTCCGAACCCCGCCAGATCGTGTCCCATACCATCGTGCCAAGGACGCCGAGGATTCTCATGCCGTGCGGCAATCCGATCCTGGGGTCACATCGGTTTTCGTTAAGCCGGAACTCCCGTTGTAGCGCCCGTCGGCCCGGTTGCGCGGTGGTCTGCACGCAACGAGCGGATCGTGGAGGGTACTGTCGCCCAAGCTAATCAGTTCCTCACGCCGGCGCGAGTCTTTCATCCCGGCGCCTACACCTTACCGCACTGCTCGCGCTTGAAGCAGGCGACGGCGCCGATGATGCCCGCCGTCCCCTCTAGGCCCGAGGGAACGATGCGGCACGCTTGCTCGGCGACCTGGAAGGCACGGCGCCTTATCTCGGCGCGCAGCGGCACGAACAGATGGTCGCCGGCCCGGGTCACGCCGCCGGAGATCACCAGCACCTCCGGGTTGAGGATATTGATGACGTTGGCCAGGCCGACGCCCAGGAACTTGGCCGTGTCGTGCATGACCTCGGTCGCGTACGGATCCCCCTGGACGACCGCCTCGAAGACGGTCTCGGCGGTGATGTTCTGGACGTCACCGGCCAGCTCGGGCAGGATCGAACCGACACCGGAATCGAGATCTTCGATTGCGCGTGCCGCTATCGCCTGGCCCGACGCGTAGGCTTCCAGGCAGCCGTAGTTGCCACAGTTGCACTTGCGTCCGGTCGAGTCGATGGTCATATGCCCGATCTCGGCGGCGGCGTCGTTGGTGCCGTGGTAGAGCTCGCCGTTCAGCACTATCCCACCACC
>JBDHKT010000349.1:0-3281 GCA_039586255.1 Gemmatimonadota bacterium
GGTGCCGACGTTCGAGGGTCCGCGTGTGCCGGAGGGGACCTACACCTACAAGATCGTCAAGGGACGCAACAGCTACGAAGGCGAGGTAAGCCTGATCCCCGACCCGCGCTCGCCGCATTCGGCTGAGGACCGGCAACTTCAGCAGCGGACGGCCCTCGAGATCTATGACATGCTCGAGCGCTTGACCTACGTGGTCGAGGCGGTGGTCGATCTCCGCGACCAGGCGCGCGAGCGCGCCGACTCGGTCGGCGGCGGCACCGCCGGGCGGCTGAACGACTACGCCGACGACCTGGAGGAGTTCCGTGCCAGCGTGGTCTCCACCGGCGAGGAGGGACTCTTCTCGTCGGATGAGCAACTGCGCGAGAAGCTCGGCGGTCTGTACGGTGCCGTGAACGGCTACGCAGGCCGGCCCACCGACTCCGAGCTGGCGCGCATGGAGAATCTGGGCGCCGAGCTGGGTGAGGCGGAGGCGGAGTTTGCCGAGCTTACCGGGGAGGACAAGCTGAGCGACCTGAACTCGCGGCTGGAGCGGGAAGGGATGGAGTTGCTCGAGCTCAAGACCCTGGAGGCGTGGGAGGAGGAGCGCAGCGGTAGCTGAGAATCGCACGATCTCGGCATGGAACTGACGCTGATCGTACTGGCGGCGGGGATCGGCAGCCGCTACGGCGGGCTCAAGCAGCTGGAGCCGGTTGGACCCAGCGGCGAGGCGCTGCTGGACTACGGGATCTACGACGCGGCGCGGGCCGGGTTCGAGCGGGTCGTGCTGGTGATCCGGTCCGAGTTGGAGGCAGCGTTCCGCGAGCGTCTGGCCGGCCGGTTCGCCGGCGCGCCGTCTTTCGAGTTCGCTCATCAAGAACTGAATGACTTGCCGCCGGGATTCTCGGTGCCGGAGGGCCGGGACAAGCCGTGGGGCACCGGACACGCGGTGCTCGCCGCGCGCTCAGCGGTGTCGGGTCCGTTCGTGGTGATGAACGCCGACGATTTCTACGGCGCCACCGCGTACGACGTCCTGGCGCGGCACCTTCTGGACGTCGCCGGTACGGGAGCGGCGGGGTTCGCTGCCGCGGGCTACACCTTGCGGGACACGCTCTCCCCGCACGGCGGTGTCTCGCGCGCTGTGTGCGAGGTCGACGGCGATGGTTATCTGGCGCGCGTGACCGAACTGAAGAACATCGGTGAAGCCGCTGGCGTCGTGGGTGGAGTCACCGTGGTGGGCGAGCGCCGGGACCTGACGGGCGACGAGACGGTCTCGATGAACCTCTGGGCTGCGACGCCGGCGGCGTTCCCGCTACTGGAGCGCGAGTTCGCGCGTTTCTTGGGCGAGCACGGCGACGACCCGGACGCCGAGTTCTATCTGAGCAACTCGGTAAACGACCTGATCGCGAGTGGCGAATTGCGGGTGCGGGTCATCCCTACGCCGGGCCCCTGGCTGGGAGTGACCCACCGTGAAGACAAGCCCTACGTCGAGGCGCGGCTGAGGGAGCTGGTGGCGGCGGGCCACTACCCCGAGGATCTAGCGACGGGCGTGTAGCGGCCGAGGGTGCGGCCGTCGCTGCGGCCCACCAGTGCGAGCGCGGCGCGTCCCGCAGGGAGGGCGACCTCCAGTGGCGTTCCGGTCTCGGCGTGAGTCAGGCGTACATCCGTCGCCGAGCCGAGCTCGGAGACGATCGCGTAGAGCACGGCCTCTCCATATACAGCCGGGTATATCAGAACTCCGGGGTCGGTTCTCTCCACACGGAAGAGCGGCTCGACGTCCGCCGCGGCCAGCGCGTAGCGGTAGAGGACGGTCGTCGGGGCGACCTGGTCCGCCAGCTCGACGGGGAGTGGTGACCAGATCACCTTTCCGCGTCCCTCGTTGAACTCGGCGACCCGCGCCGGCGATCCGGGTGCCGGTACCGACTTCTCCAGGCGCTGGAACTTGTCCCCCCTGTAGCTCAGCCGGTACATCATATTGCCGATACCGAGGTGTTCCTCCTGGGCCACCGGTCGGACGGTGGCTTCGACGCCGAAGCGCTCGAGTCGATCGACCGGCAGCCAGTGCTCGTCGGAGTCGATGGGGCCGGTTACGAGAAGCGTGGCGCCGTCCCGTACGAGCTCCAGGGTGCGCCGCCACGCTGCCTCGGTAAGGATGCGAGGCGACGGAAGGATCAAGAGCTTCGGCACGTAGTCGAGGCGGTCGAGGGCGTACTCGCCGACGGCGCCCATCGTGACCCTGCAGTGATAGTGCATCGCTCGGACGCAGCGCTGCGTCGCTGCGGTCGCGAAGTTGCGCACCGAGAACATGTGGGAGTGGGGGATCAGCATGACGACGGGCTCGGGCTCGCGGGGCCCGAGATCGCGCATCGACTCGGCGACGAACTTCGCGATCCCCTCGAGCACCTGGAGCTCGGGTTTTGCCGAGCCGTCGGTGCGCAGCAGCCCGATCGCCGCTTCGTTGTCCAGCGGCATGTAGGGGTTGGTGTTCCAGATCCACTCGATGAAGCCGGCGGTGTCGGTCGCGACGGCGAGTACGAGCTTGCGCTCGAGCAGGTCACGGGACTCGTGCTCCGTGCGCCAGGCGCTCCCGTCGATCCGCTCGTAGAACATGATCCCCGTCTCGGAGATCAGGTTCGGGCGGTCGGGTGTCTTGGTGACCACGCTGTCCCAGAGCAGATCGTCGTTCAGCCACCAGGTGTGGTTCGATGTGAAGTCGACGACGGGGCCGTGGAACATGGGGGCCGGTCGCTCGTAGGTGCCGCCCTCGTCCTGGCCGACGGTGACGAGCTGCTGCGGGCCGCCTGTTTCGCGGATCGTCGCCACCATCTCCTGTGCCCAGCGAGTGAACACATCGTTGGCGAAGAGGCGGTACTCCATCGTCTTTAGCGGACGCAGCCCCTCGAAGATGTTGCGGTCGCCGAACTCCTGAAGCTGCGGGAGAGCGAGGGCCTCGTCCGGGAGCGTTCGCCACAGCTCGGCGAGCTTCGCCTCCAGGTCCTCATCCGTTTCGGTGGCGAAGCGCTCGCGCAGCCACTCGTGCCAGGCGCGGGTCTCGTGCTCATCGTAATTGGGACGCGTCTGCCACAAGCGCCCCGGCGAGCAGCAGGACGGTTCGTTGATCAGATCCCAGATCACGTCGTTCATCTCTCTGTAGCGCTTGACGACGCGCGAGATGAACTCCTTCTGCGCTTCCACCGCCCGCGGGTCGATGTAAGGGTTGGCGCCGCCCCATGATTCCGGGACGAAGGCGAAGAAGGTGAAGATGACCGGTACATCGTGGCGGCGGGCTGAGAGCAAAAAGGCGT
>JBDHKT010000350.1:0-4334 GCA_039586255.1 Gemmatimonadota bacterium
CACGAACTTCTACCAGAACCAACCGCTCCACATGCCTCCGTCCTGGTTCAACGGCGGACGCGGTGGCATCCGAATCGAGACGGAACCGGGCACGGTAACTGCCGTCAACTACTCAGGTGCCCGGAATCTCGCCGCCGGCGACTCGTTGCACTTCAACGTTCGGTTTCTCATCACGCCGTTCAAACCGATCGATACGCGGGAGCACTTCAATACGCGCTTCGTGCACCAATACGTCCCGGTCGATTCCGTGAGGGCCTGGGGTGGCACTGTCGTCAACATTCATCACGCCAACGAAATCAATCCTTACATCAACTACCCGTTCTTCAACCTTGAGCAACAGGCGGCGTATATCGGCGAGGCGCATGAGAAGGGGATCAAGGTCAAGCTCTACTACACCATTCGCGAGCTAACCTACAAGGCGCACGAACTGTTCGCGTTTCGCAGCTTGGGCACGGAGATCTTGAATGACGGCGAAGGGGGTGGTCACTCGTGGATGCAGGAACACCTCGAGAGCGACTACCACTCGGCCTGGCATGCCTGGAGGGTCGACGACGCCGCCATGCTCAACAAGGGCACGTCACGCTGGACGAACTACTATATCGAAGGACTCTCCTGGTTGGCATCCAATCAGCATATCGACGGACTGTATCTCGACGACATCGCCTTCAGCCGCGAGACGGTCAAGCGCTTGGTCTCGGTGCTGGATAAGGAGCGTGATGATTACGTCATCGATCTTCACTCTGCCAATCAGTTCAATGAACGCGATGGCCACATCAACAGCGCGATGCTGTACATGGAGCACTTCCCCTTCATTTCACGGCTCTGGTTCGGGGAGTACTTCGAGTACGATCGGGACAAGGATTACTGGCTGACCGAGGTGTCCGGCCTTCCGTTCGGTCTCATGGGCGAGATGCTCCAGGACGGAGGGCATCCGTATCGGGGCATGCTGTACGGGATGACCGCCCGCAAGTACGGAGATGTCGATCCTCGTCCAATCTGGAAGCTGATGAATGAGTTCGGAATCGCTGAGAGCCGGATGCTGGGATACTGGCTCGAGCATGCACCGGTCGCGACGGACAATCCTCGCGTTCTCGCGACCACGTACGTTCGCGCAGACGGGGTGCTGATCGCGCTGGCGTCATGGTCGGAGATCGAGGAAACCGTGCGGTTGACCGTCGACCCGACCGCGTTGGACATAGAGTCCGGCTGGCTCGCGGTCACGCCGGCCGTCGAGGGCTTGCAGTCGGCGGCAGAGGTAGATCTCTCCGCGGTGTCATTCTGATCCGGCCAGTCGATGCCCGTTGAATCCGCGTGTCTACATAGCGGTACGAGACACCGGTCAGGCCGGGCTCCCCCCCTGCCATTTAGCGCACAACGACTTCGGCGAAGTACTGGTGGAGGAACTGGACGGCGATGGCGCCCTCGCCCACGGCCGAAGCGACGCGTTTGACGGACCCATACCGGACATCGCCCGCGGCGAAGACGCCGGGGAGGCTGGTTTCGAGATGGAACGGCGGGCGGCTCAACGGCCAACTGGAGGGAAGTCGTCCGTCACGCATGAGGTCGGTGCCGGTCAGAATGTACCCCTGCCGATCGCGCTCGACGCAGCCACGTAGCCAGTCCGTATGCGGGTCGGCACCGATGAGTAGGAAAAGGGCGGACGTGGACATCCGCTCGGTCGTGCCGGTGGTCCGGTCCCGGATCGTGAGCGCTTCCAGGCGTCCGTTCCCCTCCCCGTCGATCACCTCGACGCCCGGGCGCACCGTGACGCTGGGCATCTGTCCGAGCTCCTTGATCAGATACTCCGACATGCTCGTGGCGAGGGTATCGCCGCGGACGAGCATGGTCACCGATGCGGCGTACTTGGCGAGGTTCGTCGCCGCCTGGCCGGCGGAGTTGCCCGCCCCGACGACGCAGACATGCTGGCCCTGCATGGCCTGCGCCTCGCTCCCCCCGGCTCCGTAGAACACCCCGGCGCCGATCAGCGCTTCGAGGCGAGGAATATCCAGGCGTCGCCAGGACACGCCGGTCGCGAGGATGACCGCGCGCGCGGCGACCTCCTGGCCACCGGCCACCCGAACCAGGCGCAGCGCCTCGGAGGTCCGCAGATGCGTCACCTGCTGCGCGAACACCATGTTGGTCCCGAACAGCCACGCCTGCTCGCACGCCCGGTAGGCGAAGTCCTGGCCACTGATCCCCCACGTGAAGCCGGGGAAGTTGCGGATGCGCGAGCTCGTTCCGGCCTGACCCCCGGAGATCTCCTTCTCCAGGACCACCGTACTGAGCCCCTCGGAGGCGGCGTAGACCGCCGCGGCGAGCCCGGCCGGCCCGGCCCCGATGATCGCGAGATCGTATACCTCCGTGCCAAGATCCGTCCCCCCGCCGAAGGCTTCGATGATGTCGGCATCGGAGGGTTCGACCAACACTCGCCCGTCGTGACGCACGACGACAGGCAGGCGCGTACCGTCCTGGCCGGTTTCGCGAAGCAGCCGGCGGCCGAGCTCGGAATCCTCGTCGTAGAACCCGTACGGCATGCCCATGCGCGTGAGGAGATCCCGGATTTGGTGGGCACGCGCGCTCCGCTTCGGGCCGACGATTCGGAACATCTTGAACCGGGGCTCCTGCGAGGCGGACCAGGCCGCGAGGAACTCACTGACCGCCGGATACAGACCCTGTTCCGGATTCCACGGTTTCACCAGGTGGTAGTCGATCTGACCCAGCGTCATGGCCGGTACGATGGGATTGGCTTGCGTATAGTCGCGCTCGACGAGGAGGATGCGCTTGGCCGAGGGAACCAGCGCATGAGCCTGCACCAAAAACTCGACCCCGGTCATCGCTGGCATCCGCTGGTCCGCTATGAGAAGGGCGACGGGCTGGGACTGCGCGGCCAGCGCCTTCACTGCGGCGAGCCCCTCGGCTGGCGCCCGCTCGCATAAGATCCGGCAGTCGTTTCCAAAGCGCCGGGCAAGGTCGCTCGCGAGTGCCTCCAACAGAGAGCGCTCGTGAGAGACCAGCAAGAGAATCGGCTTATCCATGGCTGCCACTCAGGGTTGCAGGTAGTGAGCATACGGGTGAGCCACCGGGCCTAGCGTCTCCCTAGGACCAACGCGCGAAGCGCCTTTCTCGTTTCCTCCTACTTACCTTCAAAGGTCAGACTTGACGGCTGTATACCATCTTGTATACAATACGGTGTGATGCTGACACTCACCATCGACCGTAGTCTCGAGGATCCTGTTTACGAACAGGTCGCGGACCAGGTGCGGCGGCTCGTCGCCTCGGGCGCTTTGGGTCCGGGGACGGCTCTCCCATCGGTGCGTCAGCTTGCGGGGGACCTTGGGGTGAACCTGAACACGATCGCGCGGGCGTACCGGCTCCTGGAAAGCGAGGGTTTCCTAGTCATCCGGGATCGGGCGGGCGTCGTGGTAGCGGCGCCGGCGGAGGAGATCGAGGGCGCCGCACGCGCCAAGTTGCTGGATGACCTGCAGGCCACACTCGCGCGCCTTCGGCAGGCGGGTATGACGGCCAAAGAACTGTTGACGGTCATGCGGCGCGAGCTGCTGGCCATGGATGGCGGCGGTAAGGAGAAGGAAGATGACTGAAGCGGCCGTGGTTAATCTGTTTCTCACGGTGCGGGTGCTGTTTCTTGGTGGGATCCTCCTCATCCTCCCGCGTATCACCCGAAAGGGCCTGCTCTTCGGCGTCTACGTCGGCGAGGCGTGGGCCGATCGGGATGTGGCACGCCGGCTCCTGGGTGGCTGGTACCGCGGTTGCGTGATACTGATGATGCTGTCGCTCTTGGTCGGCTATGGGATCAGCTTGGCGGGCCGGCCGGTCGCGGGCAACCTGACAGGTACTGCGGTCCTGCTACTCGGCGCCCTGGGGCTTTATCTCCGATTCTACTATAGGGCCCGAGCACTGGCACCGCCGGCCGCCGCCCGGCAGGCCGAGACGGCCGCCGCCCCGCTCCACGGCGGCGAGCCGAAGGGGGCGGGTTTGGCAAAGCTCGCGCTTGGCTTTTGTCTCCTCGCAGCTCTCGCGACGTTCGCGTACGCGGCGGTCAGTTATGAGGCCATGTCAGACCGCGAGTCGACATCCTTCGTCACGATCATGTTCGTCCCGAGTCTGAACCTGTTGCTCAGTCCGATGGTCGCGCTGATGGCGCTGCTCACCGCGGGCGCGAAACGCTCGGTCCGCGGTGGCTCGGGTGGCGGCTCGGCCGAGGCACAGGACGCTTTCCGTGCCACCATGGCCAACCTGATGAGCTGGACGGCGCTCTTAGTCTGTGCGTTCATGACCCTCCTCTCGGTGCAGGTCATCCGCATTGGACTCTCCGA
>JBDHKT010000351.1:0-3280 GCA_039586255.1 Gemmatimonadota bacterium
GAGCGGCCGTCCTCGATCAGCGACTCCGTCGCCCAGCTGAGCATGTTGATGAAGCCCGGTGCGACGGCCATACCGGAGGCGTCGATCTCCACACGCCCCCGTGCATCTTCCAGGGAACCGATCGCTGCGATCGTGTCGCCTGTGATGCCCAGGTCGGCGACGTATGGCGCAGCGCCGCCTCCGTCGTAGATCGTCCCGCCTCGGATGACGACGTCGTAGTCGGGGGCCGCGCACGCCGCGGCACCAACGAAGAATGTCAGGAACAAGAGCCTCAGCCTGATCACGAATCCTCCTAGAGAGGGTGAAGGTGCAACTCCGAAGTCCTTTGGGAATTCTCGAACATCGATTCGGGGACCCGTGCAACAGGGGAGGTGGGGAAGCGGAAACACTTCTTTACCTCCCTGCCTCCCCTGTTGCACTGGTCCCTTGCTCGACATTGAAGAATTCCCAAGCGAATTCCCAACTGTCACTTCCGACTTCCCTTGATGTACTCGTCGACGACGCCTATGAACTCGACACTCGTCATGTCCGCGCCGGAACCGGATGGGCTGTAGCCGATCCAGCAGTGCGGTTTTCGCGGTCCGTACTCGAACGAAGCGTGCGCCGGCGGGTCATCCACAGCGCTCAGGAACTCCTCGAGCGCATGGACGCCGTTGTTCAGGTAGTACGAGTCCATGTCGCCGACGGCGAAGTGGAGCTTGCCCGTCAGCTTCGGTCCGAGGCTCGGCCAGTTGCGGCGCAGGATGTCGTGGAGGTCGTAGTGCTCACGCCAGTACTCGCCGACGTCGTGGTCGATGCCGCCGGTCACGGGATCCCAGATAGGAGCCGGGTAACCGTCGGCGCCGACGGGACTGTACAGCGCTTCCCAGATCGCCCACTGGCCCCCGGAGCGGCCCCTCGGTCCGACGGCCAACTCGTAGCCGTTCTCCTGGCGCATCGTCATCTGAACGTTCCCGTCGGTTCGTCGCTGGGCCGGGCGCTCGACCTTCATCCAGGCGCTACCGATCTCGTAGGCGTTTTCGTCCTCGTAGATGTCGACGATCTGGTAGTAGTGGAAATCGACGGGGTCGGGACACCAGCCCCAGGCACCGCCGAAGAAGTCGGGATAGAAGACCTGCATCGCCAGCGCCTCCCAACCACCCGTCGAGCCGCCGGCCAGCACTCGCGCCCACGGCTCGGCGACGATTCGGAACTCGCCCTCCAGGTAGGGGATCAACTCTTGAACCAGCGCATCGCCGTAAGGTCCGACGTTGGCCGAGTTCACCGAGTACGAGGTATCGTAGAACGGGTTCGCGTCGCGGAACGAAACGACGATCATCTTCGGCGAGTCGGGCGAATCCCAGAACTCGGTGAACCCCGACCCGCGGCCTCCGCCGCCCCGCGAGCCGTACCCGAACGGCACCCGCCGTCCCGCGAAGTGTCCCTGATAGTAGATGACAGGGTATCGCCGCTCCGGGTCCTCCCAGTAGTCGGCCGGCAGAAGAACGTTGGCGCCGATGTACATATCCCGCCCCCAAAACTCGGAAACGAGATCGCTGCGGATCTTCACGAACTTGACCAGCTCGCCCTCGTCCCTCGGGTTCCCCTGCTGCAGCGACTCGCCGGGCTCGGGAGGCTCCACCGGCGGTATGACCTCGCTCAGCTCGAGCCGTACCGGCCCACTAGTGCCGGGGTCGAGATAAATCTGACGCACCTCGCTGTAGGCGTTACCCGGCGCGCGAAACGGACTCTGGCCGGCACCGGAGTTCAGGTGCATCTCGACCACATGGCCATCGGATCGCTCGAACCTGGTGTAGACGTTGAGGGCAGCCTGCACGTAGTACTCGCCCGGCGGGATGTCCTCGATGGACTCCAGCGGGTGGCCGATGACCGCGTCGTCGGCGCTCGACAGGACGATCTGGCCGCCGCCGGAGATGTCACGCACATCCTTCCCCCAGAAGGGGACACCCCGGGGCCTGACCTGGAAGCGCGGCTCGCGCCTGTCGTCGGTGGATATGATGACGTAGACGCGCCCGACCACCGGTACGTCGAGTCCCAGCTCGGCGATGGCAGCGGATGCCCGCGGGCTGAGCTCGACCTCGAAGCGTAGCGGCTCGTCGGGGCGGCCGGCGGAGCTCACGAACGACCCGATCACCAGGGCGAGGAGCCCCACGAAAAGCGTCGCGACACTCAGGCGCCTCATCGGCATTCTCCACTTGAGAAAAGGCAGAAGGTTGGTTGGGCGAATATGGTCGCCGTCCTCGGGGCGAGCAAGGAACCCAGCACTCAGCATTGAGCGTCGGGCTACTTGCCTATGCAGAACTCGGCGAACACCTGGGCCAGCAAGTCATCGGGTGCGATCACCCCCAGCAACTCTTCCAGGGCGTGCGCCGCCGCGCGCAGGTGCGTGGCTGCAACCTCTGGAGCCAGGGCGGACGAACGGGCGCCGAGGAAGGCTTCGACCTCAGCCCGCGCGCGACGCAACTCGCGGGCGTGCCGCTCCCGCGTGACCAGCGGCGCCTCTGCCTCCAGAGCGAGACTCCCGGAGAAGGCGGCTTCCACGAGCCGGTCGCTCAGCTCGCGCAGCCCGTCTCCGGTCACGGTGGACGCGAAGACCTGCGGCGCGTCGATCTCCGGAAGGGACGCGCGTCGTTCCGACTCGACCAGATCGCTCTTGGTGCGCACGACGATAGGTACACCGCCCTCGAGCCCCGCCAGAAAGTCGAGCTCCTCATCGCTTGCGCGGCGTCCCACCTCCACGCAGAACAGCACGACGTCGGCGCCGGCCAGGTAGCGGCGCGCCACCTCGACACCGAGGCGCTCTAGCTTTCCCGGCGTTTCACGAAGACCCGCCGTATCGACCAGCCGGAAGGGATAGCCGCCCAGCGAGACCAGCGCATCGACCGCGTCACGGGTCGTGCCCGGCTCGTCGGTGACGATCACCCGCTCGACACCGCAGAGCGCGTTGAACAGGCTCGACTTCCCGGCGTTAGGCCGCCCGGCGATCACCGTGAGCGCGCCCTCGCGCAACAGCTCCCCTTCAGCCGCCGTCTCCAGAAGCCGGTCGATCCTACTCAACACTTCCCGCGCCGCTCCATCGATCTCCCGCCCCGGGACGGGCCCGTCGTCCTCCTCGGGGAAGTCGATATCGTAGACAAGAAGAGCTTCGCAGCGCACGACGGCCTCACGAAGTTCCTCTATCCTTCTCGAGAGGCCACGCTCCAACTGGTGCACGGCGGCGCGGTGCTGGGCCCGCGAGCGCCCCTCGACCAGGTCGAGGATCGCCTCGGCCTGCAGGAGG
>JBDHKT010000352.1:0-3273 GCA_039586255.1 Gemmatimonadota bacterium
AGGGGGTTCAAACCGGTGGTCGGTAGCCGGTGGTCGGTCACTGGCTACCGGTCACCGGCTACTGGCTACTTTTTCTCCTCCTCCTCCCGAGCGACGGCCTCCTCCTTGACCTTCTCGACGATGTTCGGCGGTGCCTGCTCGTGGGCGAAGAAGTGCATCTTGTAGCTTCCGCGCCCCTGAGTGATGGAGCGAAGAGTCGACGAGTAGCGGTGCATTTCGCTGAGCGGTACCTGTGCCCTGACAACCTGCTTCTTACCCTTCTGCTCCATGCCGAGGATCCTGCCACGCCGCTGGTTGAGGTCGCCCATGACGTCGCCCATGTACTCGTCGGGGACGGTGACCTCCACGTCGTAGATCGGTTCGAGGAGGATCGGGCCGGCCTCGGGCGCCACGTTCTTGAAAGCCAGCGAACCGGCGACCTTGAAGGCGATGTCGGAGGAGTCGACGGAGTGGTGCGACCCGTCGTAGACCTCGGCCCGAAAGTCGACGACTTGATAGCCAGCGATTACGCCCTTCTGTGCGGCCTCCTGCACACCCTTGTTGACCGACGGTACGAACTTGCCCGGGATGACGCCGCCGACGATGGCGTTCTTGAACTCGTAGCCACTGCCCGCAGACAAGGGGCTCAAGCGGACCCAGCAGTCGCCATACTGGCCGCGGCCACCCGTCTGCTTCTTGTAGCGCCCCTGCCCCTCGGCCGTCTTCGTGAACGTCTCGCGGTACGGGATGCGCGGCGGTTCCGTCTGGACTTCGACGCCGAAGCGCCGGTTGAGCCGTTCGATCGCCAGCTCCAGGTGCATTTCGCCGAGTCCCCGGGCGATCGTCTGACCGAGCTCCGGGTCGTAGGCCGCACTGAAAGTCGGGTCTTCCTCGTGGATCTTGTGCAGGCCGGTGGAGACCTTGTCCTCATCGCCGCGCTTGGTGGGCTTCACCGCGATGGAGATATCGGCATCGGGGAAAGCGATCCCGTCGAGCACGAACGACCCGTTCTCAGCGGCCAGCGTGTCACCCGTGTGCGTGTCCCGCAGCTTCGCCACGACACCGATGTCGCCGGCGTGGATCTGAGCCACCTCGGTCCGGTCCTTCCCCTGCGGCACACCTGGGTGGCCGAGCTTCTCGGAGCCACCCCGCGTGGTGTTCTTCGCCGATGCGCCGGCATCGATCGAGCCGGAGAAGACCCTGAAGTAGGAGAGCTCGCCGACGTGGGGTTCTGAGGTGGTCTTGAAGATGAGGACGGCGAGCGGTCCGTCGTCGGCGGCGCTCAGCTCGACTTCGTCCTCACCATCCCTGGCGGTTTCGTGCACTGCTTCCGCCGGGCTCGGCATGATGTCGACGACGCGCTCCAACAGGCCGCGGGCTCCGTAACCTCTCTCGGGCGCCACACAGACGACCGGATAGATCAGACCGGCCTTCATCGCCGCTTTCAGCGCCTCGGCCGCCCGGGCGGGCTCGATCGTCTCCTTCTCGAAGTACTCTTCCATGAGAGCGTCGTCGGTGGCGGCGATCGCCTCGACGAGCTCCTGATAAGCGGCGCTGCAGGCATCCTGCAGCTCGGCCGGGATATCCTCTTCCTTGTAATCGCCTTTCTGCGACTTCGGATCGAAGATACGGGCGCGGCTGGAGAGAAGATCGACGACGCCCTTGAATGCCTCCCCGGACCCGATGGGGATCTCGAGGGGGACGACATCCTTGGAGAATTCCTCGTGGAGCTCGCCCATTACGGCGTCGAAGTTCGCGTTCTCCTTGTCCATCATCGAGACGACGAGAATCCGGGGAATCCCACGCTCCTCGCAGTACTCCCAGGTGTTCTCGGTCCCGACCAGGACTCCGGCCGTGGCATCGACAAGGATCGCGGCGCCGTCCGCGACTCGGACGCCCGCCTTCGCGTCGCCCGCGAAATCGAGGTAACCGGGGGTATCGATGAGATTGACCTTGACGTCCTGCCAAACGGCGTGCGCTACCGCCGTGCTGACCGAGATCGCGTGATTCTTCTCCTCGGCCGTGAAATCGGTGACCGCGGTGCCCTCGGTGACCGAGCCCTTGCGGGTGGTCGCACCTGCTGAGAAGCACATCGCGTCGACCAGCGTGGTTTTGCCCGTCCCGCCGTGGCCGAGGAACACGACGTTTCGGATCGCATCGGTGGTGAAGCTATTGGCTGACAACTGCCGCCTCCCTAGGTGAGCTGGATTGTTGATCGGGCCGGAATCGTATTTTCGGCGGACCGGAGAGTCAAGAGAGTTCGGGAGTCGGGGATTCGGGGAATCGGGGATTCGGGGAGTTAGAAGGGAATCGGGGATTCGGGGAGTCAGAAGAGAATCGGGGGTTTAGGATTGCGGAACCGGGAATCCGTGGAATCCGTGGAGTCCGTGGAATCGGGGATTCCAAGATCACGCCTCCCCTCCCCGAATCCCCGAATCCCCGAATCTCTAGTGTCGGACTTCATCCTGCGCCTGGCGGCGCCGCGAGGCTTCGTCCAGGAAACGGCGCTCCTCGGCAGTCAGCGACTCGAGGCCGCTGGCGGCAATCTTGTCGAGCAGCTTGTCAACGATCTCCAGGATACGGGCCTCCTCGTCGGCCGGCGCCGGGCGACTCGGCTTGCCCCCACCGCCCTGCACCACCCCTAGCCTCCGCTTACGCAACCGCTTCTTCCAGGTCTCGAGGTGCGCCCCCAGCTGCCAGCCCTTTCTCAGGTAGACGAAGCCCACGACAAGGCCGCCCAAGTGAGCGAAGTGGGCTATCCCGTCCGAGACGCCGGGCGTGAAGAAGGCTGAATAGAACGCCAGGCCGCCGAGGAAGAGCACGACGTACTTCGCCTTGACGGGGAAGATGGCGTAGATCCAGATGAGGCTGTCGGGCCAGTTCAGCGCGTATGCCAGCATGACGCCGTACACCGCGCCGGAGGCCCCGATAATGATCCCCTCACCGAAGATGAGATTGAACAGCGCACCGCCGACACCGCAGATCGCATAGTACTTGATGAACTCCTTTCCGCCCCAGCGCTCCTCGAGCGGTGGGCCGAAGAAGAAGAGCATCAGCATGTTGATGAAGACGTGGAGGAAGCCCCCGTGGACGAACATGTAGGTTATGATCGCCCAGGGCTGCGTAAGCACCTTCGCTCGGTCGAACCCCAAGTACTCGAAGATAGGCCACCCTGTACAGGCGTCCGCGCACCTCACCTCCCAAGAGATCGCGCCGACCTGCCTGAGAACCAACATCACGACGAACATCACCGTGTTCGCAACGATGAGGCGCTTGACCCACGGTGTCATCCGA
>JBDHKT010000012.1:0-13278 GCA_039586255.1 Gemmatimonadota bacterium
GAGGCGTTCGAAGCCTAGGTCCTGCTATACTTCGCCTCGTTCCAGCAACCCTTCCACTGTAACACGCTCGCCTGCGAACTCGATCCAACCTCTAACCCAGTAGAGCGCATGGTACGGTTTGGGCCCTGTTTCCGCGGGTAGCTCGTTGAAGATCCGCTCCGCGGCGGTGAGCTCGCACTTGATGTCGGGCTCCGGGATCCGGAACCAGGTGCGGATGGGAACGTTGCGTCGCAACTGCGAGGACGTCGCCACCTCGATTGTCTGGGTTTCGAGAGCTGTCCAGCGCCGCGTCAGTCCGTCGGCGTACATCCAGGCGAAGTCGCTGCCGAACACCTCGGGGCTGCGGGTGTGGAAGAAGACGATGATCGCACCGTCCTCCGATCTCAGGATGACCCGCTCGTACGGTCCGAAGCGGGCAGGTTGGTTGGGCTCCGGTATGGCGAAACGGTGCTGGACCGTGACTCCGCTAACCGGGTCGCCCCGGCGTATCAGCGTCGCCTCGCGAACCTCGTGCCGGGTCCCCGCACGGTCCTCCCAGCCATCGAGATGCCCTTCCAGATCGAGCGTGTAGTCGGCGGATCCGACGCGCAGGATGAGTACGTCGGGATCGCCGTCGGCATTGACCGTCAGTCGGACGGCCTCGGTAGGGAACAGCCGCCAGGGCGCCTGCGTCGGAGAGTCCTGGAAATCGGCCTCCAGGATGCTGCGCCAGCCGGAGCGGCCGAGCTCCCAGCCGAGATAGCTGTGACTGAGCCCGCTCGACGTCGCCATGTTGGCGAACTCGAGTGTTATCCCCCGCGTGGCGGTGCCCTCGAGCGGCAGGAACTGCATGCTCGTGGTATACTCGGTCGCCGTCACACTGGGTGTGCCGGAGAGGTTGCCTAGCGGATCCACCTGCCCGCTACTCGGGGCGTCAGAGGCCGGTTCAGATCGGCAGGCGCCGGCGCAAAGCAGGCAGGCGATCAGCAGGACGGCTGTCCTGTCCATGCCGGAAAGCTAGTCCGGCTGCTCGCAAACGACTAGGTGCCGGTTGCGGGCCTGCAATGCTTTCCTATCTTGGCACGGTCCTGACGGCGACACGAGGAAACCCACAACCCGGCTGTGGCGACGATGGCATTTCTCGGCAAGATCCGGCGCATGAAGCTCCACACGCAGATATTGCTCGGCCTCATCCTCGGGGCCATCCTCGGGCCCCTGCTCGGCGACGCTGCCATGGCGATCAAGCCGATCGGTGACGCGTTCATCAATCTGCTGGTGATGATTGTGGTCCCACTGGTCATGGCGTCGCTGATTGTGGGGACCGCCAGCCTGGGGGATCTGCGCAAGCTGGGCCGCATCGGACTCAAGACGGTGGGGTTCTACCTGGTCGCTACGGCGCTCGCGGTCGCCCTCGGACTGCTCGCAGCGGAGACACTGAACCCGGGCACTGGCCTCGACGAGGATGTCAAGGCGAGCATGGTCGAGGATTATGCCGGCGTCACGGCGGAGCAGCTTGAAAGGGTCAGGGAGAGGCCTTCGATATCCGACCTGCTGGTCAGGATCATCCCGAGGAACCCGTTCCGGGCGATGGCCGAGACGAACTTCCTGCAGATCATCTTCTTCTCGATCCTCTTCGGGATATCGCTGACCCTGATCGCGGAGGAGCGTCGAAAACCGGTTCTCGATTTCCTGAACGGCGTCAACGACGCCATGATCGTGCTGGTCAAGCTGGTGATGAAGGTGGCGCCGTACGGTGTGTTCGCCTTGATCGCCGCGGTGGCGGCGGAGTTCGGCTACGGGGTCCTGCTGACGCTGCTCAAGTACGTGCTGATCACGATCGGCACGATGGCCGTTTTCATGGTCACCTTCTACCCGATCTGCCTGCGCATCTCCGGTATGTCGCCCCTCTTCTTCCTCAAGCACTACTACGAGGTGATCGTCTTCGCCTTCTCCACCTCGTCCAGCAACGCGACGCTGCCGCTGAACTTACAGGTCTCCGAGGAAGAGCTGGGCGTTTCGAATGAGGTGGCGTCCTTCGTTCTCCCACTCGGCGCGACCGTCAACATGAACGGGACCGCTATCTACCAGGGTGTGAGCACCGTCTTCATCGCCCAGGTGTTTGGGATCGACCTGGGTGCCGCCGACCTGCTGACGGTCGTCCTCACCGCCACGCTGGCGTCGATCGGCGCCGCCGGTGTTCCCGGTATCGGCATGGTCACCCTGACCATCGTGCTCACCCAGCTGGGCATCCCGCTGGAAGGCATCGCACTGGTCGTCGGGGTCGAGCGGATACTCGACATGAGTCGGACAGCAGTGAATGTCACCGGCGACACGGTCTGCGCGATCTGGGTCGCTAAGAGCGAGGGCGAGCTCGAGATGCCGGCCGAGGCGGCGATCGCTACGACATGATCTAAAGGGGGGCGATCCTCAGCTGTCTACCCCCAGCCGGCGGTCCAACTGACGACAAAAGCGGGCGATCCGGCGCGTGTTGGCACCGAGGTCGCCCTTCCCGACGCGAGAGGCCGACCACATGTCGACCCGCGTGAGTGCGTTGCGGTCGAGCTTCAGCTTGAAACGAACGTCGCGGAGGAAGCGAAAGACCGGGCTGGCAGCCTCGGCGCGGATCAGGCCGGAACCTTCATCGGCGCGAATCAGCTTCCAGCGTGGATTCGTCTCGATCATGGCGATGATCTCGTCCCAGACAGCCGCGAATGGAACGAGGTACGTGCGCCCGCGGAGCCGCGGATCCGCCGCGTTCTCGCTGGTCTGGGCCGAGTTCTCGCTGAGTGCTTTCCAGAAACGGCTATTCGCCATAGTCGATTTCGATTTGCGAGCGCATCGCTGCCACTGATCTTACAGGGGTGGGGCGGATCTGCAAGGTTGGAGAATCGGCCGGGCGCCCGCCCGGCTGTTTCCTCAGCGCCCGATCGCCTTAGAATTATGACCGTGACGCGGTTCTGTACAGCAAGAGGGGAGGAGGCGCATAGTGAAGGTGGTGATCCCGCTGGCCGGCAAGGGGACGCGGCTTCGACCCCAGACACACACGGTGCCTAAACCGCTGCTCCAGGTGGCGGGTAAGGCGGTTCTCGACTACGTGATTGAGGATGTGCTACAGCGGCTCGATGTCGAGCAACTCGTCTTCATCACGGGCCATCTCAAGGAGCAGGTCGAGGCTCACGTCAAAGCGCGCTACACGGTACCCGCGGTGTTCATCGAGCAGGCGGTCCAGAATGGGACCGCGGGCGCGGTGAAATTGGCGGAGCCGTACATCGATGGGCCCTTACTTGTTGTCTTCGTCGATACGTTGTTCGATGCCGATCTCTCGGCCGTTGCAGCCGACCCGGATGTGAGTGGGTTCATCTGGGCGAAGGAGGTGGAAGACTATCAGCGATTCGGCGTGATTCTGACGGGCGAGGATGGTCTCATGCAGCGCATAGTCGAGAAGCCGAAGGAGCCGATCTCGCGCCTGGCCAACATCGGCCTCTACCTGATTCGTGACCACCGCAAGCTCTTTGAAGGGATCGATCGAACCCTTGCCGCCGATCCCTATCTCGGCGAGTACTTCCTGACCGATGCGCTTCAGTACATGATCGATCAGGGCTCGCGGATCAGGGTGCAGGAGGTCGAAGGCTGGTACGACTGCGGCAGGCCCGAGACGTTGCTCGCCACGAACCGGCACCTGCTGGAGACGGGACGCGCGCTGCGACCCACGGATCCCGCCGACACGGTCATCGTAGACCCGGTGAGGATCGAGGACGGTGTGGAGCTGTCCGGTTCGAGGATCGGCCCAAACGTGACGGTCGGACGCGGCAGCCGCATACTGCGGACGGCGCTCAGCAACTGTATTGTGGGAGAGAACGTAGTGTTAGAGGATAGCGAGCTGAGCGAGTCGCTGATCGGGTCGCAGGTAGAGGTGCGAGGGCTGCGTGGCACGGTCCTGCTGGGGGATCACAGCGCCAGCTGGAGCGCGCCGCCCGGCACTTAGGGCGCTATTCGGACGGTGCGCGGCTCAGGACTCAGAAACGCGCGACCGCGGAGAGCACGTGAAGCAGGCGGAGCGCGCCGGCGGCACCGTCGGTGTCCTCGAACCACTCGTTGAGCGTGTGCGTGTCGCCCGAGCGGCCGCCACCGCCGAGCGCTATGGCCGGGATACCCAGTGCCTGCGGGACGTTTGCGTCGGTGGACGAGACGGCGAGTTCGGGGTCGACCCCGAGCGCTCGTGTCGCTTCGTCTGCGGCTTGTACGAGAGGGTGTTTGACCGGCAACTTGCCGGCCGGGCGTTCGCCGATGAGCTCGACTTCGGCGGTCAGCGGGCCTTCGGCCCGTTCCTGCTCCCGGGCGACGCAGGTCGCCAGAGCATTGCGGATCTGGAGCTCGATGCTCCGCAGCATTTCGTTGGCCTCGGACCGGACATCCAGCTCCACCCAGCTCTCTGCCGGGATGGCGTTGATGCTTGTGCCTCCACCGAGCCTGGCTACCGTGAGTGTAGTCCGCGGGTCCAGGGCTAGGTCGATTTCCAAGAGCCGGTGGATAAGCTCCGCGATTGCGTTCGCTGGGTTCGCGCGCCCCCAGTCGGTCCAGGAATGGCCGCCGGGACCGCTGACGATGATCCGGAAGCGGCGGCTGCCTAGGGCGTGGTGGACGATGCGACGCAGGCCGCTCCCGTCAACGGCGATGAAGGCTGCGGCATCGTGCAGCGGACTGCCGTCGCGGAGCAGGTGCTTCACGCCACGTAGGTCACCTCGTCCCTCTTCGCCGACCGTGAACGCGAAGAGGATCGGGTGATAGGGCGTGGCGGCGGCATGGATGAGCGAGCGGAACACCGCCAGCGTCACGGCAAGGCCTCTGGCGTTGTCCGTGACGCCGGGTCCCGTCCAGAGCTCGGCTTCGCGGCGGATCTCGATGGACGTCTCGGGGCCGAACACGGTGTCCAGGTGCGCGGCGACGATTACGGGACCTCCTGTCCCTGTGTCGTCGCCTGCTGGGTACCGGGCGAGTACGTTGCCGATCTCGTCCAGGTCGGGTTCGGCGCCGAGCTCCCTGAGCTTTGCGGCGATGGCCTCAGCGCGGTCAGACTCGCCGAAGGGTGGAGCAGGGATCCGGGCCAGCTCGACCTGCTCGTCGGCGATGGATTCGCCGCGTTTGCTGAGCCAGGCGCGAGCGATCTCGAATCGTTCGGCCTTGCCCGGTGGCATCGGTCCCTGTTTGGCGGACATGGGCCGAAACATGACCGCGGTTTCTAGTGAAGTCAACGCGATTTCGAGGTTAGTGTGTTGGAATTACTGGCCGTCGATTGGATGGTGTTCGTCGGCATCGGAATCGCTGCGGGTCTGCTGACCAACGCCGTAGCGATCTGGATGCTCTTCCATCCTCATGAGCCCGTTCGCCTGGGCCGCCTCAGGATATTCCCTCAAGGGGCCATCCCGAAGGAAATCGACCGCATAGCGCACCGCATAGGCCTGACCGTCGGTACCCACCTGCTGCGCCACGAGGACATCGTGAAGACTCTGGCGCAGCCGGAGTTCCGGGAGCGGTTCGACCATACGTTGCGGAATGCGCTGGAACGGATGCTCGATCGCGAACTCGGCAATCTGCGCTCGGAGATCCCCCAAAGACGGCTGGACGAGGTGACCGGGACTGTGGCCGAGTTCGGGGAACGGCTGCTGGAGGGCCTCTCCGAGTACCTGCACGGCGAAGCGTTCGAGAAGCGGGTCCGGGAGTTCGTCGACCGTCTGAATCGCGAGTTCGGCGATGAGCCACTGGAGCGAGTGCTCACACCGGAAGCGCGCCGGCAGGTGGTCGTAATGCTGCATGATGTGGGAGAGGGCGTCGTAAGAGGCCCCGGATTCCGCGGCGCGATCGGTGAGTTCTTCGAGCGGAACCTGCGTGACTTTGTCACATCTGAGGAGCCGCTCGGAAGGTTCGTCCCCTCGGGCGCGATCAACTTCGGTGAAGCCGTAGTGCGCAACTATCTTCCGCTGGTCCTTGACCGCTTTGGTCAGGTGCTCGAGTCACCGGCGGCCCAAGAACGTGTGCGCCGCGCGCTCAGGAACTTCATCGACGGCTACTTGAGCCAGCAGGGCGTGTTCCAGCAGATCGTCGGCCGGCTGATCATCACGGAGCGGACGCTGAGCCAGACGGTACAGGCGTTGGAGCGCGGCGGAGCGGAAGAGGTCGCCGCGCTGCTTCGTGAGCCGCTCATCCAGGATCGCGCCGCCGCCGCGGTTAACGACGCGATCGATGACATGCTGGCGCGACCGGTGAAGGACATCTTCGGCGACATGGGCGATGACGAGCTGGCTCGGGTCGGCGGGGTTCTTACCGACCGGATCGTCGAGTTCGCCGGGCACGAGACTACCGAAGAGTTCGTAATGAATCGCACCGATCGACTCCTCAGGACTTCCGAGGGCAAAAAGCTCGGGGACGTTCTTGAGTACCTCGGGCCCGAGGCGGCGAGCCGGCTGACCGATCGCCTCGCCGACTGGATTGTGGAGATCGGCCGCGGCGATCGAATCAGGGACCTGCTGGAGGCAACGCTGGTTCGACAGACCGAGTGGCTGCTCACAGTGCCGATCGGACGGATAGGCGACTACCTGCCGGCCGACGCGCTCGACCGCGCCGAACAGATTATGTTCAGCCCGCTGTGGGAGTTCTTGCAGGCGCGTGTGCCGGCTCTCGTTTCGGAATTGCCGATCGCCGAGATGGTCGAGAATCGCATCCGCGCCTATCCCATCGGAGAGCTCGAGCGACTGATCTGGACGGTAACGCGTCGCGAGCTCAGGCTGATCATCTATCTCGGTGGCTTCCTCGGCGCGGTTGTCGGCTCGCTCATGGTCGTAGCCCAGGCTCCTACGGTGGGGCTCGCCTACTTGGGAGTGATCGTGCTCTCTTCGTATCTATTCCTCAACTTTCGCTAGCGTGGCCTCCAAAATCCTCAGCTGCCTCGCGATCGGCCTGCTGCTCGCCGCCGAGGGTATCTCGGCCCAGCCGGTCGCCTTTCGTGTCAGTGCTATCGACATGTTCGGCGGCGCCGTTGTTCCGTCCGAGTCGGAACCGGGGGTTACTTTCGGGGCCCGCGTGGGCCTTTTCGACTTCTTCAATCGCTCCGTGCAGGCAGGTCTCGAACTCGAGTGGTGGACGGCAGAGCGGCGCGATGTCGAGCTCGAAGTGCGAGACATCGTCTTCGGGCTAGCGTTCCTGAGCGAGCTCTCCCGTACCGGCCTGCTGCGGCCGTATCTCGGCCTGAGCGCCGCACTCCACTCGGTCGATGCCTCGCGCTTGGGTGGCGAGAGGTTTCTCGAAGGCGAGCCGCTGGCGGCGGAGCGAATCTCGGGATACCGGGCCGGCCTCAGCGGTTTCGCCGGCCTGGGCCTCCGACTGACGCGGACGGGAGCGATCTGGCTGCTCTTCGAGTACCGTTATGCGGCCGTTTCCGAGATCTCCCACCACGAGGTGCGGGGCGGTGCACGCCTGCTGGTATCGCGCCCCTAGACACCTCCGACCGCAAGCCGGGTTAGCCAGATTCTCGGTTGCTACCTTCCCGCTCCACGCGCTATCATGGATTGGCAGTGCCGGCGTAAGCCCACACACTGACAGATAGGCTAGTCCGGTGAATCCAGAGAACCTCGACGGCAGCCATGAGATAGACGGTGCACCCGAGGGTGCAGGTCGGGCCGTCGAAGCTCTGCTCGAGGAGCTCGGCGAGGAGGCGCAACCGAAGCCTGCAGCGCACTTCGGCGGCCTGCGCGGGCGCACCGTAGTGGTCAGCGGCGGAGCTACGGGCATCGGCCGGCACGTCGCGATCGAGTTCGCACGCTGCGGCACCAACGTCGCCTTCAATTGGGTCGGCCTCCCGGGCCGCTCGATTGCAGAGGAAGCGGCGGAGGTCGAGCAGGAGCTCCAGCAGCTCGAAGTCAAAGTCCTGGCCGAGCGTGTAGATGTGCGCGATCCGCGAGCGGTCGGTGCTTTCATCGAACGTGTGCAGCAGCAGCTCGGCGGCGTGCATTATCTCGTTAACGCGGCCGGCATTCATCGCTCGGCACCGTTATGGAAGATGACGGACGAGGAGTGGTTCGAAGTGTTGGACGTAAACCTGACGGGAGCGTTCAACATGATTCGGGCGGTGGCGCCGCTTCTCAAGTCTCAGCGCTACGGCAAGGTCGTCAACATCGCGTCCGTCCATGCGTTCATCGGCAGCTTCGGCGTTGCCAATTATGCCGCCTCGAAATCAGGCCTCGTGGGACTGACGCGCGCTGCCGCCGCCGAGCTGGGGCCGTCCAATGTGAACGTCAACGGAGTCGCGCCCGGTTATGTCCGCACCGACATGCTAGCCGACGTGCCGGATCATGTAGTTGCCGATGCGATGGAGCGGTCGGCGCTCAGACGGCTACCCGAAGCGAGCGATATCGCTCATGTCGTTCTCTTCCTCTGCTCAGAGATGGCGCGACAGATCACGGGACAGGTCATCCGGGTGGACGCCGGGATGTCCGGCTGAACGGAGGCGACGGGGAGTGAGGAGGAGGAATCGTGAGGCGCGTTCAGATCGTTAGTCGTTGGCTCGCACTCGGGATGGGCATGATCCTGGCCGCTGCGGTCGCTTGTGGTGGTGGCGGTCAAGAGCCGATGCCTACCCCCGGTTTTGGGGTCCTTAGCGGCCAGACGGTGCTTGTACTGCCGGTTCAGTACGTGCAACGGATGTCGGGTGGTTGGGTCGGCGGTGCCGCCAACGCACAGGATGCCGCCCGCAGCGCCGATACCGAGATCGCTTTCGCGCTGCACGAGGTGAGCGGCCGCGCGACCTGGGTGACCCCGGAACAGCAGTTGGATGAGCTGAGTCGACGCCCAAGCATCGATGTGTTTCCTTACCTGCTTTCGGCAGACGAGGCGCGTCAACAAGGGGGTAGCCTGCGCCACGTTCGCGATCCGCTCTACGGCGAGATACGTATGCTGGCGGCGCTGTTCGACGCCCGCTATGCGGTATGGCCGATGGAGTTCTTCTACGAGCAGGACCGTGAAGGGGGCGGCCACCTGGCCATACGCACGTTCGTCCTGGACGCACGCAGCGGAGTGGTCATGTGGTACGGTGTCGTCCGTGGGGATGGTACTCAGCCACCGGCCTCGCCGGGCGCTCTAGCCGCCGCAGCGCAGACGTTCGCCCGTCAGGTCAGCCCGTAGCCGACGCGCCACCCAGGAGGCACGAGGGATGTCGCTGTGACAACGCCTGTCACCCTCATACCCGGCGATGGGATCGGGCCGCAGATCTCGGAAGCCGCGGTGCGAGTCTTCGAGGCCGCCGGGGCGCAGGTCGAGTGGGACCACCAGCTCGCGGGTATGGCGGCTATCGAGCGTGGGTTCGGGCCGCTGCCGGACGAGACATTCGACTCGATCTGCACTAACAAAGTCGCTCTGAAGGGCCCACTCACCACGCCGATCGGTGAGGGCTTCCGCTCGATCAATGTGGCGCTGCGGAAGATGTTCGATCTCTACGCCAACGTCCGACCGGCTAAGACTCTTGTACCGGGAGGTCGGTACTCCGACATCGACATCGTGGTGATCCGTGAGAACACCGAAGGCCTGTATGTCGGCGTCGAGCACTTCATCGGCATGGAGAAGGACCCACAGGCAGCGGCCGAATCGGTGATGATCGTTACGCGTTTCGGGGCCGAGCGCATCGTCCGCTTCGCCTTCGAGTACGCCGTCGCCCACGATCGGAGCAAGGTGACACTCGTACACAAGGCCAACATCCTGAAGTGCACGCAGGCCCTCTTCCTGGAGGCAGGACGAAAGGTCGCAAGCGACTACGAGGAGCGCATCGACTTCGAGGACAGGATCGTCGACAACACGGCGATGCAACTGGTTGTCGATCCTTATCAGTTCGACGTCATCGTTACGGAGAACATGTTCGGTGATATCCTCTCCGATGAGGCGTCCGGCCTGATCGGCGGCCTGGGACTGGCGCCCGGCGCCAATATCGGGAAGGATGCAGCCATCTTCGAGGCGGTGCACGGCTCGGCGCCCGACATCGCGGGACAGGGGATAGCCAATCCCTCGGCGCTCATCCTGGCGGCCTGTATGCTGCTCGAGCACATCGGTCAGCTCGAGGTGGCCGGGAGGATTCGCGACGCGCTGTTGGCCGCTTTGCAGGGTGACGTGCGCACGCGCGACCTGGGCGGGAAGGCCACGACCCAGGAGTTTGCCGACAGGATCATTGAGGAGTTGAAGTAGTGCGATTTGGAGCGAGCGAAACCAGTTGCCGGAGCTGCCAGCAGCTCTACCCGGCCAGCGACCTCGACCGTTACCTGTGGTGCCCCCAGTGCCAAGAGATCGTACGGAAGAAGGGGGCGATGTGGGGACGGGTTGTCGGTCTGTTGGCGAGCGCGGGCGTCGCCACTTACCTGTGGCTCAGTTTGATGTTGCAGTCGCGGTTCCTGGCATTCTACCTGCTGTTGCTGGCGATGACCTACCTGCTCACCAGCCGGATAGCGCACGCTATCGTGCACGGCTATTACCGATCCCGCGGTGGCATGACTGAGCCGTCACCACAGGAGCCCGAGTGAGGCCGCTGTGTCGGCCAGGCTAACCAGCCGTCTGCCGAGTATTCACTGTCAATAAGGCGTAGGAGAAGATGACCAAGTTCGAGGGTGTGGATTACTACAACACCGACTCGCTTCTGTCGGAGGAAGAGCGCGCGGTCCGCGACACCGTGCGCGATTGGGTCGATGAGAATCTCCTGCCGATGATCGGCCAGTGCTACGTGGAGCGCCGGTTCCCGACCGAGCTGTTGCCGCAGATGGCCGATTTGGGATTCTTCGGCGCCAATATGCCGGAGAAATACGGGTGCGCCGGTCTCAACAATGTTGCCTACGGCCTGATCATGCAGGAACTCGAGCGTGGCGACTCCGGCGTGCGTTCCTTCGCCAGCGTGCAGGCTTCGCTCGTCATGTACCCGATCCTCGAGTTCGGTAGCGAGGAGCAGCGGGGTTACTGGCTACCCAAGTTGGCGAAGGCGGAGGCTGTCGGCTGCTTTGGGCTCACCGAGCCGGACTACGGGTCGAATCCCGGTGGCCTGGCGACCCGGGCCGTCAAGGATGGTAGTGAGTGGGTGATCACCGGCACCAAGATGTGGATCACCAATGCGTCGATGGCTGACGTAGCCGTCATCTTCGCGAAGACCGGGGATCTCGACGACCAGCGGTCGATCCGCGGTTTCATTGTCGAGACGGACCGCGACGGCTACGTGGCCACCGATCAGAAGGGGAAGCTTTCGCTCCTCGCCTCGGACACCAGCGAGATCTCGCTCCAGGAAGTCCGCGTGCCTGACGAAAACCTGCTCCCCGGCTCGGCGGGCCTAAACAGCCCCCTCATGTGCCTCAACCAGGCCCGCTACGGTATCGCCTGGGGGGCCGTTGGTGCGGCGATGGCCTGCTACGCAGAGGCGCTGAGCTACGCAAAGAACCGGCGCCAGTTCAAGCGAGTTATTGCCGGGTACCAGATCCAGCAGATCCGGCTGGTCGAGATGCTCACAGAGATCACCAAAGGCCAGCTCCTCGCCCTGCAGCTCGGCCGCCTGAAGGACAGTGGAGAGTCGCGTCCCTCCCAGGTGTCGATGGCGAAGCGCAACAACGTCAACATGGCGTGCGAGGTGGCGCGCGAGGCCCGGAGGCTCTTGGGCGCCAACGGCATCCTGGTGGAGTACCAGTCGATGCGTCACATGGCCAACCTGGAGTCGGTCTACACCTACGAGGGGACCCACGACATCCACGGCCTGATAGTCGGGCAGGACATAACGGGACTGAGCGCCGTCACATGAGCGGACTCCGCTGCTTGCTTCCAGCGGCGATCAGGTAGAGATTCCCGGCACATCATTCAGAGCGCGCGCCCGTAGCTCAATTGGACAGAGCACTGGGCTTCGGACCCAGGTGTTGGGGGTTCGAATCCTCCCGGGCGCGCCTCTTATTGGGAAATCGGGATTCCGGGATTCCGGGAATCGGAATTCGGGATTCGGGGAATGGGAGCCGAGAATCCGAGGCATCCGTGGAATCCGGCAATCCGGGACTCAGGGAATTTACTAGGTGGGGTTGCTGCTGTTCCCCGATAGCCGGACTCCCGGATTCCCGGATTCGCCTTCCCAGGGTCCCTGGTTCCCGCATACCACGGATACCACGGATTCCTCGGATTCCACGTCCGCTTGGCTCCCTGATTCCCGGATTCCCTAACACGAAATCCCAGAATCCCGGAATCCCAGAATCCCTGATTCCCTAGTCGTCTCTGCCGATCTCGAGCATGCGGGCGAGCGCTTGGTGGGCACGCCGGCGGACGTCGGGCGGCACGTCTACCTCGTAGCGGCCAAGCCGCAAGGACGCCAGTGTGTTCTCCAGCGTGATCTTCTTCATGTGCGGGCAGAGCGTGCAGGGCCGCACCATCTCTTTGTCGGGGTGTGCTTCCTGGACGTTGTCGGACATCGAGCACTCGGTGACCAGAAGGATCCGCTGCGCATCCGTATCATCGACATATCTCACCATCGATGTGGTCGAACCGACGAAGTCCGCCTCGTCGCACACTTCCGGTGAACATTCCGGGTGCGCCAGGATCACGAGCCCAGGGAATTGCTGTCGGTAGGCGCGTAGCTCGTCGACCGTGAACTGTTCATGCACGATGCAGCGGCCCTTCCAGGCGATCACCTCGACGTCTGTGTCCTTCTGTACGTTGCGCGCCAGGTACTCGTCGGGGAGGAAGATCACTCTATCCACACCCAGCGACTCTACCACGGCCCTGGCGTTGGCGGATGTGCAGCAGATGTCCGATTCGGCCTTGATGTCGGCCGGCGTGTTCACGTAGGTGACGACCGGCACCCCTGGATAGCGCTCCTTCATGAGCCGTACGTCTTCGGCTGTGATGCTCTCGCTCAACGAGCAGCCGGCGTCGAGGTCGGGGATCAGAACTCGCTTCTCCGGGTTCCGGATCTTCGCGGTCTCCGCCATGAAGTGGACGCCGCAGAAGACGATCGTGTCCTCCTCGACCTCCATCGCCGCCTGGGCCAGCCCCAGCGAGTCGCCCTGGAAGTCGGCGATCCCGTAGAAGATCTGGGGCACCTGGTAGTTGTGGGCCAGGATGACCGCGCCGACCTCCTGCTTGAGGCGCAGGATCTCATGGATGACCGGCGCTTGGAGCCTCCACTCGGCCTCCGGCACGAGATCGCAGATCTTCTCGTAAATGTGCGCGGTGGCCTCGGCCACCTGAGGCGTGTACTCGAGCCGCTCGATGTCTTTGATCGTTGTCATTTATTCTACAAATACTTTC
>JBDHKT010000012.1:13323-16430 GCA_039586255.1 Gemmatimonadota bacterium
CGCATGCTGCTCACGAGGTGCCAAAAAGATTCGACATAGAGGGGTCGAAAATCAAGCCGTCACGATGGCACCTTGACCCCGACAGACGGTGGCCGTGATATTCCGGTGGCCGCGAGGGGAGCGAAGGGCCGCGGATCGGCGCTATGGTGCGCGATTCGAGGAAAGTCCGAGCTCCACAGGGCAGGGTGCCGGGTAACGCCCGGGCGGCGAAAGCCGACGGAAAGTGCCACAGAGAACAGACCGCCTGCGGCTGGCGCACTAGCGTCCGGCTGTCGGTAAGGGTGAAACGGTGGAGTAAGAGCCCACCGCCCGTGCGGGTAACCGCCGGGGCACGGCAAACCCCACCCGGAGCAAGGCCAAGCAGGGGACAGTGGTTGCCCGCCGCGTTATGATCCCCGGGTAGGCCGCATGAGGTGCCGGGCGATCGGCATCCCAGATGAATGGCCCGCTGAACAGAACTCGGCTTACGGCTCCCCTCCGCGGTCTTTGTCTAAACACGAAACCCACAAGCGGGGACCGACACGTGCCTGAGAACGGCGTCGTCCATTTCAAGCTGCAGGAGCGGAGCCTGGACAACGGGCTGCGCGTGATCGTCCAGGAGGACCACACCGCGCCGGTCGTCTCGGTCCACATCATGTATCACGTCGGGTCGAAACACGAACGGCGCGGCCGAACCGGCTTCGCCCACCTCTTTGAGCACCTGATGTTCCAGGGCTCCGAGCATGTGCCGAACGAAGCCCACTTCAAGTTCATCCAGGATGCCGGCGGTACGTTGAACGGAAGTACCTGGTTCGACCGGACGAACTACTTCGAAACACTGCCGTCGAACGAGATCGAGCTCGGAATGTGGCTCGAATCGGACAGACTCGGCTGGTTCGAGTCGGCGATCACACAGGAGAAATTGGACAACCAGCGCGACGTCGTGAAGAACGAGCGTCGCCAGTCGTACGAGAACAGGCCCTACGGACTGGCGGTCGAGACCGTCCTGCGAATGGCCTATCCTGAGGGGCACCCGTACCACCACCCGACGATTGGGTACATGGAGGACCTCGATGCTGCCGGCCTCGAGGATGTCAGAGAGTTCTTCAGGACGTTCTACAGGCCGGACAGCGCAGTGCTCGTGCTGGTCGGGGCACTGGAGGCGGAGCGCGGCTACGAGCTGGCCGACAAATACTTCGGCGAAATCCCGGGCAGCTCGGGAACGCCCCAGGTGACGGCGCCGGCCGTGCCGCCGGGCTCCGAGGCCCGCGACACGATCTACGACAACGTCCAGTTCCCGCGCGTCTACATCTTCCATCACTCACCCGCTTTCGGGAAGCCCGGCTTCGAAGCAGCGGACGTGCTTAGCAGTGTTCTGTCCGACGGCAAGTCTTCGCGTCTATACCGCAAGCTCGTGTATGAGGATCGGATCGCTCAGGACGTCTCGGCCCAGGTGTGGCCGACCGAGGATTGCGGCCTCTCATTCATTGTGGCTACCGCCCGCCCCGGGATCGAAGCCGAGACCCTCGAGTCGGCGATCCTCGAAACGCTCGACGACGTCAGGCGCGGTACTGTCACGCAGCGCGAGGCGGAGGGCGGTATCAACCGGGCGACGCGAGAGCTGGTGAACGCCTTCGACGGCGTCGGCAGTCGCTCCGACGCTATCGCCACATCGGCGACCTTCCTTGGCCGCCCCGAATACGTCAACGAACTGTTCCCGCGGGTGCAGGCGGTGACTACGGAGGCGATGGTGCAGGTCGCCAACGAATGGCTCGTCCCCGAGCGGCGGGCCACGCTGTACATCTTGCCCGAGAGGTTTGCGGAGGGAGGCGCATGATGCCGGCGCCCGGGTCGGTGGATCGCAGCCAGCGTCCGGCGGCCGGACCGCCGCCGCAGATCTCTCTTCCGGCGTTCAAGAGCTTCCGTCTCGCGAACGGCCTCCACGTGCTGTCGGTTCAGCACGACGACATGCCCGAGATCTCGGCGCGGCTCGTGCTGCCCTTTGGTGCCTGCGAGGACGCGAGAGAGCATGCCGGAGCGGGGCTGCTCACGGCCCGCGCCCTGACGGAAGGTACGGAGGAGCGCTCGGCTCCCGAGGTCGCCGAGTGGCTGGACTACCTGGGTGCTCGCTTCAGCCTCGATGTCGACCATGACGCTACGATTATCAGCCTGCACTTCCTGACCCAGGTGATGGAGGGGGCCTTCGATCTGGTGGCGGAGGTCGTAACGCGACCGGCGTTCGACCCCGGCGAGGTCGGACGGCTCAGGGATGAGCGCCTGGACGAGATCGCCAGCGGGTTGGACGAGCCGCGGATCGTGGCAAGCCTGCGCTTGGGAGAGGCCACCTTCGGTTCACACCCGTACGGCATGAGAACCGGCGGTGTGGAGGAGACCGTTCGTGAGATCGACGCGGAGGTACTGGGCGACTTCCACTCGCGATTCTACCGGCCCTCTGGTGCGACGCTGATCCTCGTGGGAGATGTCCCGGAGCTGGGTGAGCTGAAAGACCGGCTCGAGGTCGCATTCGGCGCTTGGCAGGGAGATCCGGCCCCTGCCACAGCTCTCGCCGAGCCGGACCCGATCGATGAGTGTCGGCTGTGGGCGGTGCCGTGGCCCGGACCCCAGTCGGAGGTCCGACTGGGCGGAATCGGGATCGCGCGCCTGGATCCCGAGTATTACGCGACACTCATCATGAACGCCATCTTCGGAGGCCTCTTCAGCTCTCGGATCAACATGAATCTGCGCGAGGACAAGGGTTGGACTTACGGAGTGTCCTCGCGTTTCGACGCCCGCAGGCGTAGCGGCCCGTTCTTTGTAGCCACGGCGGTCGATGCGGCAGTAAGCGTGGATGCGGTCAGTGAGATCGTCGGCGAGATGCAGCGCATGAAGTCAGAGCCGCCGGGTGACGAAGAGATGGAGCTGGCCATCAACGCGGTCACCCTCTCGCTGCCGCGGCTATTCGAGACGGTCGACCAGGTCTCCGGCCGCATCGCCCACCAGGTCGTCTACGGATTGCCCGACGACTATTGGGAGACCTACGCTGACCGATTCCGTGCGGTGAGCGCCGCCGACGTACAACGTGTTGCCGGGCGGTTCCTCGCGAGTGAGCGTTCTGCCATCGTCGTCGT
>JBDHKT010000353.1:0-3256 GCA_039586255.1 Gemmatimonadota bacterium
TCTCCAGTGAGATCGGCTTGCGGTCGTCGCTATAGAAGCCGGCCCACCAATTCCATGAGCCCGGAGCCAGCATCGAAGGACCGCCGCGCAGCACGTTGGTGCTGGTCGACTCGAACTGCCGGTTGATCCCCCCGAAGCCGCCCCAGTAGTTGAGCAGGGTGAAACCTCCGTTGATGTTCGTGCCCGTCGCGGTCCGCTCGCCGCCGAACGTCTGCCAGTTCCAGGCGTTCCAGTTGATATTGTAGCGTCGGAAGATCTTGCCGGGGTCGTTCTCCCGATACTGGATCCAGGCGCTGTTGCGCCACACATCCGCCTGCCGCTGGAACCCGATGTCGTTTACCTCGAAGCCGGGCGAAACCCAGTTGCTGGCGAGCGAGCCGCGCCAGTGGCGGCCGCCGATCTTCCTGAAGCTGAACGACCCGCTGGTGCCCGACAGGCTGGTGCGGGTGGGGTCGTAGTCGAGATGGTCGGCATCGGGGCGCTGGAAGTAGCGGGCGGAGCTCGTCTGGGTCTCATCGATCGCAAGTTGTGAACCGGCGACGTACGAGCCCAGCAGTTGACCCTGTACCTCCCAGTCGCCGCCCCAGAGGCGGTGGCGCGCGTCGATCCCACCGGCGTAAGCACTCCCGCGCAGGTCGGAGAGGGCATTGGGGAGCTGCCGGTTCGTCGCCGTGAGGATGGCACCGAAGGCGCTGCCGCCATCGTTGAAGTCCTTCTGCACCCGGGCCACGCCGTAGTTGGTGAGCGGCTCGACGACGTCCTCGTGCCAATTGCCGTCGGCATCGATGATCACGGCCTTCTCCTGGGCCGTGACCGCGTCGAGCACACCGACCGACCAGCCGTTCGCCGACTTACCCGACAATTTGCCGGCGGCGATGATCGTCGTGTTGTCCGGGTAGTCCACGTAACCGCCGCGGTCATCGGCGGAGCCCTGCGGGCGGCGACCGATGCGCCGCGAGTAGAACAGCTGCTCCATCCCGTGGCCGCCGCCGCCGAGGCTGAACTGGAAGATATTGGCGCCCTCCAGGAAGAACGGGCGCTTCTCTGAGAAGAACGTCTCGAAGGCCGACAGGTTGACCACCGACGGGTCGGCCTCGACCTGCCCGAAGTCGGGGTTCAGCGTGAGGTTCAGCGTGAGGCTGTTGGTCAGCCCGTACCTGAGATCCGCACCGACGTTCCCCTCGAACTCGCTGCCCGTACGGAAGGGGTTGTCGGGATCCGCGATCGTGTAGCCCTGTGTCGCCACCGCGTACGGCAGGACCTCGAGGCGACGCGGCGGCTCGATCCCGTTGATGCCGATTAGCTCGCCGTACTCGGAGACCCAGCCCGAGGCGTCCTTCGGGATCGGCTTCCACTGAACGACTTCGGCCTTGCGCTGGATCACGCGCTCGATGTTGAAGCCCCAGGTCTGTTCCGGCGCTTCTGAGAAGCGAAGCTGCGAGAACGGAATGCGGAACTCCGCCACCCAGCCCTCTTCATCGACGCTGGTGGCCACGTCCCAGACGGCGTTCCAGGAGTCGTCCTGGTTGGTGTCGTCGTAGCGGTAGGTGTCTCGTTCCACCCCGACCGGGTTCACCCGGAACTCGAACGCCGTGCGGCGGTCGTAGTACGAGTCGATCGAGACGACGATCCAGTCGGAAGCCGACGACTTGTCGCGACGTGTCAGCTCGCCGATGATCTTGTCCGGCTCGCTATCGTAAGCGCGGACCCCTATGTAGAGCGATCCGTCGTCGTAGAGCACCCAGGCCTGGGTGCGCTCCGTCGCCGGCGCCCCCTCCTCCGGGTCACGCTGGACGAAGTCCATGATCGGCTCCGCCAGCGCCCAGACGGCCTCGTCCAGCCTCCCGTCGATCACCGGGGTACCCGGGTTCGCGCGGCTCGCTAAGGCTCGGTAGGGATCGGGATCGGGATCGGGATCGGACTTCTTCTTGGGGTCTCCGTTCTCACTCGCCGGGGCAGGCGACGTTACGACGGCCAGCAACAGCGCCGCAAGCAACGCCGTTCGCGGTTTCTTCGTCATGGTGCATATTCCTAGCTACTCCCGGATTTCGTGTACCTCTGGTCTGCGGATTTCTGTCCCTCGCAAGCTTTAGACGCTCTAAGCGTCCCAAAGGTTGGCAGTAGGGGGACTTGGCGGGCCAAACGGGCGAGGTTCCCACCGGGCGCTGCGTTTCTTGCCCGCTCAGACAGGCCGCGCTAGCTTCGCGGGACTCTTCACCTATAGCCCCGGTGCAGGAGACCGCACTCATGACCGAACAACTGGACCACAGATCGCTCTACAGGCTCCCGTGGAGCCTCCCCGACAATGCGATCTCGTGGCTGGAGCCGACCGCCGCCTGCAACCTCTACTGCGAGGGCTGCTACCGTACGAACGACCCCAAGTCCCACAAGCCCCTGGAAGAGATCGCCGAGGACCTCGACCTCTTCATGCGGCTACGGAAGACGGACGGGGTCTCGGTAGCGGGCGGCGACCCGCTCTGCCACCCCGAGGCTACAGAGATCGTTGCGATGATCGCGGAGCGCGGACTGAAGCCGATCCTGAACACGAACGGCTTGGCGCTGAGCCGCGAGTTGCTCACGGAGATGAAGCGGGCCGGGCTCTGGGGGCTGACGCTGCATATCGACAGCAAGCAGACGCGGCCGCACTGGCGGGGCAAGAGCGAGGTCGAGCTAAACGAGCTGCGGCTGGAGTACGCGCAGCTGGTCGCCGATGTGGGGGGCCTATCCTGCGCCTTAAACTCTACCGTCTACGAGGACACGCTGGAGTCGGTGCCGGACATAGTGGCCTGGGGAGAGAAGCATGTCGACATCGTGCACGTGCTGGTCTTCATCGCCTTCCGTGCGGCCCTGATCGACGGCCGCTTCGACTATCACGTGAACGGTCGGCAGATCGACTTCAGCGGGATCCGCTACGCCACCGACCAGCAGCCGAGGACCGACTTACGGTCAACGGATATCGTGGCGGCGATCCAGAGGCGATTCCCCGACTTCCAGCCCTGCGCTTACCTCAACGGCACCGAAGAGCCGGGCTCGTTCAAGTGGCTGGCTGCCGGCCGGCTCGGGACCAAGGGCAAGGTCCACGGGTACGTCGGTCCCAAGCTCATCGAGCTGGCACAGGTCAGCCACCACCTGAGGTACGGGCGATACCTGGCGTACAGCAGTCCCAAGGTACACCGCCGCGGCCGGGCCTTGCTGGCGCTTCCTCCGCTGGACCGCGGAACGGCCCGAGCGGCGCGCGCCTACCTTCGAAATCCCC
>JBDHKT010000354.1:0-3246 GCA_039586255.1 Gemmatimonadota bacterium
CCAAACGCGCCTGTCCATGAGGATCTGCTGACCCAGCGGATCGCGTCCTTCGTAGTAGCGGCGCGCCATCGACTCGTTGACGATCGCGACCATGGGAGCGTCGGCGTGATCGTTGGACCCGAACCGCCGGCCGGCCAGCAATTCGATGTCCAGAGCCTGGAAGAAGTCCCCTTCGATGACCCGGAAATTGGCTTCCCCACCGTGCTGCATCACCTCGCCGCTGGCCGACAGGTATGTGAAGGTCCAGCTATTGTACTGTTCGGAGACCGGCAGCTTCGAGACGGCGCCCACCGCTCGGACCCCTGAGTAGGCACGCAGCCGATCCTGGTATTCCTGGTGGAAGGCGATCCGGGCGTCCGGGTCGGCGTAGCGTGGCCCGCCGAGATGGACCTCGAATGTCATGGCGTCCCGCGGGCTGATCCCTAGGTCCACCGCCTGTAGACTGAACAGGCTCCGCATCAGGAGACCTGCGCCGATCAACAACAGGATCGCCAGCGCGACCTGGCTCGTCACCAGCACATCCCTCAGGCGTCTGCCACGGGCGCCCCCCGTTCCGCTGCGCGAATCTTCGCGCAGCGACCGGTCGAGTTGCGGACTGACGAACCCCAGCGCCGGTGCCAGACCGAAGATCACGATCGTGAATAGCGTCACTCCGAGCGCGAAGGCGAAGAGCGTCGCATCGAAGGAGACTTCCCCGGCGCGAGGTACCGCATCCGAACTGAACGGCAGGAGGGCTTCCACACCCCAGTGTGCAAGCGCCAGACCGGCGGTGCCGCCGATGAGCGCGATCACGACGCTCTCGGTGACGAGCTGGCGGGTCAGCCTGAACCTCCCAGCGCCGATGGCCGCCCGCACCGCAAGCTCTCGCTCGCGTGCAACATTCCGCGAGAGGCACAGGCTGGCCACGTTCACGCAGGCGATGAGCAGAACAAGGCCCGACGCACCCAGCAGGACAAACAGCATCGTGCGCGTACCGCCGACGAGATCATCCTGTAGGGGTAACATCTCAGCCGACCAGTCGCCGTGGTTATTGGGATACAATTCGGCCTGACCGGCAGCGAGGGACTCGAGCCGGGAGCGCGCCTGTTCGATCGTAATGTCAGGCCTGAGGCGCGCCACGACGCTCAGGTAGTGGTTGCCACGGTTCTCCCGGGCGTTCTGGTCCTGTAGCTCCAGTGGCACCCACAGATCGACATCACCGCCCACCACATCCACGAAGCCGGCCGGCATGACGCCGATCACCTCGTACGGGTCGCCATCAAGCTCCAGACGTTGCCCCAGGACCCCCGCGTCCCCGGAGATCGCCTGCCACAGCCGGTGACTCAGCACGGCGACACGCGCCGACCCTCGCTCCTCGTCCCGCACGAACCGCCGACCGATGATCGGCTGCACACGATAGACATCGAAGAAGTCGGAACTGACCGGCAGCATGGTGACGCGCCGCGCCGAGCCGACGCCCGTCAGCGTGAACCCCATCTCTGAATAGTTGTACATTGCCGCCACGCTCTCGACACCTTCCAGCTGTTCTCGGTAGTCGAGGAACGCCGGACCCGAGACCCACACGGCCATCCCGTATGTCTGGTGAGTCTGGTAGATCCGGACGAGACGACCCGACTCGTGGTAGTCCAGCGGTGAGAGGATCACGCTATGCAGAACGCTGAACACCGCCGTGTTCGCCCCGATCCCCAACGCCAGTGTAAGAACCGCAACCGCGGTGAACCCCGGGTTCTTGCGGAGCTGGCGCACGGCATAGCGCAGATCCATTAGCACATCTTCCAACCACCGGACTCCGCTCTCCTCCCGCACCTCCTCCTTCACCTGATCCACTCCGCCGAACCGGACACGCGCCACCCTGCGCGCCTCCTCAGGCGTCATCCCCGCCCGCAGGTTCTTCTCGATCTCCATCTCCAGGTGGAAGCGAACCTCCTCGTCCAGCTCCTCCTCCACCCTGCCCCGCCGAAACAGGGCGTTGAACGCCTCCACCACATACGCCATCAATCTCATCGGGAATCCTTCCTCGGACCCGGCCTTTTCAATAACCGGCCTGCAGGATCCGTTCTATCGCCGCCGAGGAACGAGCCCACGCCTGCCGCTCCTCGGCCAGCTGCTTCCGCCCGAATGCCGTCAGCGCGTAGTAGCGCGCTCGCCGGTTGTTCTCCGTAACCCGCCACTCCGAGCCGATCCAACCCCTGCGCTTCAAGCGCCGCAGCGCCGGGTAGAGCGATCCCTGGTTCACCTGGAAGACCTCACCCGACATCTGCTCGATCCGCTCCGAGACCCCCCAGCCGTGCAGCGGCTCGAGTGAGAGGATCTTCAGCACCAGCATGTCGAGCGTCCCCTGCAGCAGCTCGGACCTGACGATCGTCATGGCATCTCCTCTAGATGTTCGACAGAAGAATAGCATCGGCTCCTGTAGACCATCAAGGGGAAAGCGCGAAAGCACGGCCCGGCTCCGAGTCGCTCGGGCCGGGCCGCAGACAATCGGCGTCCAAGTCGCGGGCTAGTGCCGGAACAGCCTGCGGCCGGTGAAGACCATGGCCAGCTTATGCTCGTCGGCGGCGGCGATGACTTCCTCGTCGCGGATCGAGCCGCCGGGCTCGACGACCGCGGTGACGCCGGCCTGGGCGGCGGCGTCGACGCCGTCGCGGAAGGGGAAGAAGGCGTCGGAGGCAAGGACGCACCCCTTCTCCGGGCTGTGTCCGGCCTCCTGGGCCTTGAATCCAGCCAATCTCGATGCGTCGACGCGGCTCATCTGGCCGGCACCGATGCCGATCGCCATCTCGTCGCGGGCCAAGAGAATCGCGTTCGACTTGACGCCCCAGATGGCGGCCCAGGCGAATCGGAGATCGCGCATCTCTTCCTTAGTGGGCTTGCGGCTGGTCACGACACGCCAGCCCTCGTCCTCGCCGGGCCAGGGCGGATCGCAGCGTGTTTGCAGGAGCGCGGCGCCGGGGACGCCACGAAGCTCGAGGTTGCCCTCGAGGTGGCCTCGGTCGGCGAGGTACGCAGCCACGTCGTCTGGGTAGCTGAGGATGCGAAGGTTCTTCTTCGCGGTCAGTTGCTGCATCGCGGCGTCGTTGAAGCCAGGCGCGACGACGCACTCGACGAACAGTTCGGCCAGCGACTCGGCGGCTTCGCCGTCGACCTCGTGGGTGAAGGCGATGACCGAGCCGAAGGCACTGGTGGGATCGGTGGAGAGCGCCCGCTGGTACGCCTGGAGCACGGTATCGCCGACGGCGATGCCGC
>JBDHKT010000355.1:0-3246 GCA_039586255.1 Gemmatimonadota bacterium
GTTGCCGACCTCCATCTCCTCTTCGTTGAAGTTCCGCCCGATCGTCGGTCGGATCCCCAGCAGCGGAAATAGGGAGGACGTGACGCGCATGCTGCGGGCGCGCTCCGTGCTACCCGGATCGCCCACCGTGTGGCCCCAGTACTGGAATTCGGCCACCTCCTCGAACGCCTGCACCTGTTCGCGGCGGTAGAAGAAGTCGGGTGCGCTGTTCGAGGCACGCTCCACACCGGCGTTCGGATAGCTGTTGAAGAGCCGGACCAGCCGGTCCGGTTCGTGGAAGGGAAGCGGCTCGAGCAGCACGGCTTTGATCACGCTGAAGATCGTCGTGTTCGCACCGATGCAGACGGCCAGCGTGAGCAGGACGGTCAGGCTGAGCGTCTTCTCCTTCCAGAGCAGCTTGGCTCCGAACTTTAGATCTTGAAGTAGCGTTTCCATATGAGGTATCGTTTGCAGGAATGTGGGGCGGCCCGCGCGCCGCGTCTTTCACTACGCCCGGGCTCTGCAAGGTGTTTCAGTCCGCCACGTCGAAAGGGATGACGGATGAAATCGATGGGATTCTTGCTGGCCTGCTCGATCGTGCTGACCGCAGCTGCCTGTGCCAACGTGATGGCCCAGAGCCGGGAGGAGCCGGGTCCGCCACGCACCGTCGAGCGGGTCGACCTGGAGCGCTACGTGGGTCTCTGGTACGAGATCGCCCGGATACCCAACGGTTTCCAGGAGGGTTGCGTCAGGGGTGTGACGGCCAGGTACGAGTTGCGCGACGACGGCCGGATCGATGTCATCAATCGTTGTGTCACGAGCGACGGCAGAGTCGATGAGGCGAAAGGGCTCGCCCGCGTCGATGACCGAGAATCGAACGCCCGGCTGAAGGTCAGCTTCTTCAGCATTTTCGGCTGGCGGCCGATCTGGGGCGACTACTGGATCATCGGCCTGGGCGACGACTATGAGTTTGCCCTGGTCGCCTCGCCGGACCGCAAATACGGTTGGATATTGAGCCGAGAGCCCGAGCTAGACTGGTACGTGCTGGAGCGGATCTACACCATGTTGGCCGACCAGGGATACCAGCTGAGCGACTTCGAGATGACCGTACAGGAATCGCCGGCCAGCGGGTGAACGTTCACTCGCCGCGCTCGCCTACAACAGCGATACGGCCGCCGGCGACCGAAACTGCGACGCGGCTTATCCCGCGCACCCCAAACTCGGCCAGGTCCGCAACGGCCTCCCACTCACCGCCATCCACGAACCGGTACAGCGTGGATTCGCTTCCCATGATGATGGTGCCGGCGGACAGCCACGCGTAATCCTCGCTACCCGGCAAAGTCGGCGTGATGGTCGTGATGGACCTCGTGCCGAGCTCGACGGCGTTGATGAGCCACTCGTCATCGCTCACCTTGTGGACGAAGCTGATCGCTCGCTGTCCCGGGATTCGGTGAATGGAGCGTCCGATATCCTCTGCGAGGACCGACGTGGCGCTCGAAACCAGGTCGGCTAGCTGCAGCGTAGACGGGGTGATCGAATCGCCCAGTACGAAGACGGCCAGGGTATGGGGATCAACCCACGCGTGATAGCCCGCCGGCTGGACATCGTCGAGCATGCCGCCGCCATCGCTGCCGTTCATCCCGTACTGCCACAGCCCTTGCCGGCCGGGCTCCTCGCGGATAGTCGAGAACAAGTTCCCGCCCGGCATCACCGTTGGTGAGTATTCGCTGGCCGCTGGAGTATGCGTGACCTGGGTGACCGTGCCGGCCTCTATGTCGTACCGGTAGATGTCAGTTTGAAGGCTGTCCCGTGCCGACGTGTAGAGCAGCGCCGTCCCGTGGGCTACGAAATGCGGTTGATTGTCGTAACCATCGCGGTCCGTGATGTTGATGAAGTCGCCTACCTCCACCCGGTCGCCGTCCAGCTGCAGGGTGCCGACGAAGATGTCGGTGGAGGGCGCCGTGGCGGCGGTGGGGCTGTAGTCGCTCGGGCGCTCCGAGCATGCCGAAACGATCGCCCCCAGAAGGACGGCGACCGAAATTCGCCCGACGAGCCTGTACATTCTGCCTCCCTTGTGGCGGGGTTGATGCGCAGGGAATCGTCCGGCACATTTACTACAATCTGAGTCCTCACGCTACTGCCCAGCCATACACATCCCGCAGGAGAAGCTCCTTCGGAATCGGAGGTGAACTCATGTCTGCAGTCAGGTCTTCCCGTGATCACCCGACTTGCCTTCCAGTGTTGGCCGTATGCGTGGCCGGCATCCTCGTCGCCAGTGCCTGCGAGCAGGGGCCGCCGCCGCCCGCGGCCTTCTCAATCATGGCGGCGACGTTCCCCGACAGCGTGAAGCTCGAGTGGCCGGCGCAGGCGGGCGTCGACTCGTTCCGCGTCGAGCTCGCGGCCGACCGCACCCTGACGAAGTGGGTGGCAGGTGACGCCACGACGGCCGCTTTTACCGGTGATGAGGGCGTCGCAGAGGGCTCCAGCTACACCGCCGCGGTCTACGCCGTGAGTAGTGGCGGCGAGACCCGGAGCGATGCGTCGCCGGCTGTGACTGCCAACGGCTTCCCGTGGGACGAGTGGTACCCCACCAGCCTGCACGCGACAGGGCAGGGCTTTCAGACGTTTTACAGCGCGTCCAACGACGGCCTCGAACAGTTCGCCAACGTCCCCTATTCGGAGTTGGCCTGCAAGAACTGTCACGAGCCGAGCATCACGGGTGGTTGCGCCAGCTGCCACGACACGCCCAACCCCGGCCTCGGTGCGCAGGTCGATGACGGCGTCGCCGAAGGTCAGCCGTGCGGCAGGTGTCACGGCAGGCAGGCGAGCGAGGTCGCCGCCGGGTTCAGCGACGTGCACCGCGACGCGGGCATGACGTGCATGGACTGCCATACCCTGGAAGACGTCATGGGTGATGGGCACAGCTACAGCTCGTTGCTCGAGGACGGTGCCATCCACGCCAAATGCGAGGACTGCCACACGACCGTTGCGGCCAACCGTTATCACGACTGGCATGCCGTCGCCGTGGACTGCAGCACGTGCCACATGCAGGGTATGATGACCTGCTATAACTGCCACTATCAGTCGGCCCTCCCCGAGGGAGAGTCACAACTGCTCAAGCAGGTGACGAACTGGATCTTCCTTGTGAACCGGGAAGGGAAGGTGCACCCGGCTAACATGCACTCGCTCGTTTATGAGGGTAACAAGCTGCTTATCACAGCGCCGGGTTACGGCCATACGATCGCCAGAAACGCGGTCTCGGGGTGT
>JBDHKT010000356.1:0-3240 GCA_039586255.1 Gemmatimonadota bacterium
GCGGTCCGCGAGGGGAGGCGGGCGACGGAGCTGTTGCCGCTGGCGGAGGACGCCTACGCGGGGGCCGCCCTGGCCGATAACCTGGCTCACATCTATGTGCGGGTCGGCGACCACGCCGCCGCCATCGATGAGCTGGAATCTCTGCTCGCCGTCGATGCGCCTCTTTCGGTGCCCTGGCTGAGCGCGGATCCCACCTGGGATCCCTTGCGCGAAGAGCCGCGCTTCCAGAGACTGCTGCAGGGCGACGGATAGCGAGAGGCCCAACTGCTCACCAAATAGAGAGAGGGAATTATGCGCACCAGTGCGGTGGTAGGCGCCTGTGCGGCGTTCCTGATGTTGACGGCGTGCTCGGGACAGATGAGCGAGGATGAGATCATCGCGACGGCCCGGGTGATCCACGAGAGCGTGATCACGATCGATACCCACGACGACATCCCATCGAACTTCGCCAGCGAGGAAGTCGACCCCGGCGTGCGCGGCGACCGGCAGGTCGACCTGCCGAAGATGAGGGAAGGTGGTCTCGATGCCGCATTCTTCGTCGTGTACGTCGGTCAGACGGAGCGAACGCCGGAGAACTACGAGGCGACCAAAGCCGAGGCGCTGGCCAAGTTCGACGCTATCCACCGGATGACCGACGATATGTACCCCGACCAGATCGAGCTGGCCCGCTCGCCGGATGATGTCGAGCGCATCCACGGCGAGGGCAAGCTCGTGGCCTGCATCGGGATCGAGAACGGGTACGCGATCGGTAGGGACCTCGGGCTCCTGGAGAGGTATCAGGAGCTCGGCGCCCGCTATTTCAGCCTCACCCATAGCGGCCACAACGATATCGCCGACTCTTCGTCGCCGCGTGAAAACCTGGGCGACGAGGAGGAGGAGCACGGCGGCGTCAGCGAGTTCGGCGAGCAGGTCATCGCAGAGGCGAACCGGTTGGGGATCATGTTGGACGTGTCCCATGCTTCGAGGCAGTCGATGCTGGACGCGGCCCGGCTGTCCCGGGCTCCCATCATCGCCTCGCATTCGGGCGCCCGCGCCCTGGCCGATGTGTCGCGCAACCTGGACGACGAGCAGCTGCTCGCCCTCAAGGAAAACGGTGGTGTGGTGCAGCTCGTTGCGTTGGGGAGCTTCGTGAAAGAAGACCCGCCGGAGAAAGAGGCGGCGATCGAGGCGCTGGCTGATCAGGTCGGGATGGGCGCCGGTTTCGCGGGATGGCGGACGCTCTCGGATGAGCAGCGGGCTCAGTTCCGAGCAGGAATGCAGGAGATCGAGGAGGCGTGGCCGACCACAGTAGCCGACTTCGTCGATCATATCGACCACGCCGTCGAGCTCATCGGAATCGACCATGTCGGCATCAGCTCCGACTTCGACGGCGGCGGCGGCGTCCAGGGATGGAGCGACGCCAGCGAAACCTTCAACGTCACCGTCGAGCTCGTGCGCCGCGGATACAGCGAGGAGGAGATCCGCAAGCTCTGGGGCGGCAACCTGCTCCGCGTCTGGCGTGAGGTCGAGCGGGTGGCGGCGGAGACGCAGGCGGTCGGAACGACCGGCTAGGGTCCCAGGGGCCGGAGCTCGACCCGGCTAGTTCCGGATAGTTGGCTGAGGGATCGGTCATCTCGACCGAATCGTGGTGCGGGGGGCGTGGCCAGCCCCCCGTACTATTTCACCTAGCTTCATGTTGGACAACATCTTACGCGATTGAGCCCCTACCGGCACAACGCTTGCTCATGCAAATGGGCGGTAACGAGTGCGCGCCGGAGGATTCGTATGAAGAGGAAGAACATGATCAAGAGGCTCCGCGATAAGGAGGGTGTGACGCTGATCGAGATCCTGATCGGTGTGATCATCCTGTCGGTGGCGCTGCTGGGTCTGGCAGCGGCGGGCGGAGTAGCGGCGCGCCAGGTGTACATGGGCCGAGTGGACATGGGCCGCTGGGCGGCGCTGCAGCAGCAGCTGGAGAGCCTGGTGGCGACAGGTTACGACAACGTGGCTGCCGGGTCGGATACGATTCAAGGATATCCGATGAGCTGGACGGTGACTGGTACGGACCCGAAGCAGATCACGTTGGTGATGACGCGAGAGAATTTCCGGGGTGAGACCGTGCAGGACACCCTGGTCACATACATGGCGGATCCGAACTAGCATGAATAGAAGGGTTGCCCGCCGCGGCCGCATGAGTGAGAGCGGCTTCACGGTAGTGGAGCTGCTTGTCTACTTAATAATCTCGGCGATCGTGGTGGGCGGCGTGTATAATCTGCTGATCGGCCAGCAGCGGCTCTACATAAAGCAGCGCGAGCTACAGGACGTGCGTGCGAGTCTAAGGGCAACGGCGAACCTGCTGGCGTTCGAGCTGCGCCAGGCGTCTGCGGCCGGGGGCGACATCTACAAAATCGGCCTCTACGAGGTCAAGCTGCGCTCGATTCAGGGAGCGGGGGTGGTTTGCGCTGTCCACGGGACGCAGCCGCGGCTCGGACTGGTGACGCGCTGGGGTGAGTTCCAGGAGACGGAGGCGGACAGCGCGTTCATTTTCTCGGCGGGTGGGTCCAGCCCGGTAGACGACGGGTGGGTGATCGGGCGGATCGTTAAGGTCTGGAGTCCCTCAGTGGGAGGGATTCCGGACTGCGATTGGGGCAATGCCATCACGCCGGACCTCGTCGCAGAGATCAGCGGCGGCACGACGCCACCCGACATCGTCGACGGCGATGTCATGATAACGTCGAGCGGTGAGGTTGCTAAGGGGAACACCGTCACATTCACTGCGCAGGCCCCGGGACTAACGTGCTCCGAGTTCGATGGTCGCGTGAGTATCGTCATCGATGCCGACACGTGGAACTTCAGCGGTACAATGACGGGCTGCACGTTCACGGTCGATGTCCCGATCGACGCTCAGAAGGTCGAGATCGAGATTAAGATCGAGTCCGATCTCTACGCGCAGTTGGACGACGATAGCTTCGGCAAATCGTCGTGGCTCGACCTGGATTCCGGCAGCGGCAACGTGCTGGACAATGTGCGGATCGGCGGGCCGGTCAGGGCCTTCCGTCCGGTGGAGTACGGGCTTTACTTTGACCCTGACGGCCGCTGGTGGCTGGGCCGCAAGGTCGGTGACGCCAGCGATTGGGAGAAGCTCACCGGGCCGCTGAGCCCGCCTTCGGACAGCGGCCTGGCATTCGTTTATTACGACCTGAATGGCGATACCACGAGCGTTCCGGTAGACGTCCGCATGGTCGACATCATCCTGCGTGG
>JBDHKT010000357.1:0-3237 GCA_039586255.1 Gemmatimonadota bacterium
GGGGAGGGTGCTTTATTCTAACAACTTAGGGCCGTTTTCGCATGACCCGGTGGGTCGTAGGCCGGGAGACCGGGAGCCGAGGCGGTCGCTCGAGCGTGATTTGGAGCGCGGGGCGGCGCAGCCGCCCTTCCCTGCAATCGAGCCGCGCGACATGGAGCAAGGCGACCGCCTCGGCGACCCCCCCGTCTGACCCTCGGCAACCCCTGTGCAACGAACCCTCCCCCGCGCGTCTCCCAGTATGGAAGCGAGAAACACGGCCTCGACCAAACGACTGGGAGGTGTGCAATGAGGCGCATAGACACTAGGCAGATGGCGACCACCGGGCTGGCGCTGGTCCTGCTGCTGGCCGGCGCCCGCGGGGCGGCGGCCCAGGGCTGGATCGAGCCGCCGATGAACCGCTGGGAGCCCCAGTTCCAGGTGGAGCGGGTACGCAGCGACGTCACGGTGCGGATCGACGGCGAACGTCGCGTCGCCTATATCGAGGTGGAGGAGATCTTCCGCAACAACTCGCACACGATGCAGGAAGGCGACTACCTCTACCCCATCCCGCCGGAGGCGGTATTCACGAACCTGTCGCTCTTCATGGGCGAGCAGGAGCTGCGCGGCGAGGTGCTGCCGGCCGACGAGGCGCGGCGGATCTACGAGGAGATCGTGCGGCGCAAGAAGGACCCGGCGCTGATCGAGCTCATAGGCCACGGCGTACTGCGGGCCAGGGTCTTCCCGATCGACCCGGGCGATACGCGACGCATTATCCTGCGCTACACCCAGATCCTCGGGAAGGATGGCGACCTGCTTCGCCTGCGCTACCCGCGGGTCGTCGGCATCGTCCCGGGGACCGCGGCGCGCGAGACATCGCGGCCGGATCTGCGCACGCAGCGCAGCCACCCCTTCACCCTGACGATCCGGGTGACTGGAGCCGAGCGCTTCGCCACCCCCTACTCGCCCACGCATGTGATCGAGGTGCGCGAGCGCGGGCGTGACGAGCTCGAGATAGTGCACAGCGGCGACGCCGCCGCACGCGACTTCGAGCTCTTCCTGCCGCTGCGCGAGTCGGTCGTCGGTGCCAGCCTGGTGGCGCACGCGCCCGGGGTCGAGCCCGGCTACTTCATGCTGCTGATCTCGCCGCCGGCACACGGCGACGAGCTGCACATCCCGCGTGATCTGACTCTCGTGCTCGACGTCTCTGGCTCGATGTCCGGTGTCAAGATGGAGCAGGCGCGCGATGCGCTGGATCAGATACTCGCCGGGCTGCGGCCGGAGGACCGTTTCCGACTGATCACGTTCAGCAGCTTCGTGCGCTCGTTCAGCGACGATTTCGTGCGCGCCGACCGCGCGACACTGCGTGAGGCGCGTGATTACCTGTCCGGCGTCCGCGCCGAGGGGAGCACCAACATCATGGACGCGCTGCGCGAGGCGCTGGAGCCCGAGGCCGAGAGTGGCCGGCTCTCGCTGATCGTCTTCTTGACCGACGGCAAGCCCACTGTCGGCGAGACCGCTCCGGAGCAGATCGCTGAAGCGGCGGAGCGGTTGCGCGACGGCGAGCGCGTCTTCGCCTTCGGCGTCGGCTACGACGTCAACACCTATCTGCTCGACCGCATGGCCGAGGGCGGCCGCGGCACGGTCTCCTACGTGGGGCCGGGCGACGACGTGGAAGAGGCGGTCTCGTCGCTGACGCGCAAGATCAGCTTCCCCGCCCTCTCCGACCTGCGGATCGTGCGGGCGCCCGCGGAGCTGGAGGACCACTACCCGAACCCGCTGCCCGACCTGTTCTACGGTGAGGACCTGATCCTCTTCGGTCGCTACCGAGGAGACGGGGGCGGCCGGCTCGTGCTGGAGGGCACGCGCGCCGGTGAGACGCAGCGCTTCACCTACGAGGTGGAAATGCCGCGGCGCGAGAACGACAACGATTTTATCCCGCGACTCTGGGCGGCTCGCAAAGCCGGCGCCTTGACCGCGTACGTGCGGCTGCACGGCGCCGACCCGGAGGTCGTAGAGGAGATCCGCCAGCTCGGGCTACGCTACGGGATCATCACCGAGTACACATCGTACCTGGTGGAGGAGCCGCTGCTGGCGATGACTCGCGACCAGGACTTCGCCTTGGACCGGGCGGTCGAGCTGGCCGCCGCGCCGGCGGAGGCGACGGGCGCCGAGGCGTTCAAGCGGGCCGAGGCGAGCAGCCGCCTGCGCCAGGCCGACGCACTCGAGGAGGCTGAGGCCATAGTCGCCGGGGTCATGTCGCCCGAGGGCGGCCGCGGGCACAGCGCCGCCGGCGTCGTCCGCCACGTGGGTCGCAGGCTGTTCGTCCTCCGGGACGGGACCTGGACGGACATGACCTTTGACGACAGCTTGCAGGTGATAGAGCTGGCGCCGTACAGCGAGGCCTACTTCGAGCTGGCCCGCAGGCTGCCGGCGATTCGCGAGTACCTGGCGCTGGGCGACGACCTGATCATCGCCGGAGACGGCGTGGTCCTGAAGCTGACAGTCGACGGCGCGACGGAGTGGGACTCGAACGATTTGAGGGCCGTGCTGAGTGGCTTCGAAGGGAGCCTGTGAGCCGGCCGCTGCCCATCAAACTGGAGAGAGGATTTGGATCTCTCTCAGGTGTATCGCGAGCACTACCGGTCGCTGGTCCGCTTCCTCTACAGGCGGATCGGCGACCAGGCTCGCGCCGAGGATCTGGCTCAGGAGGCATTCGTCCGCGCCCTCGAGCACGAGCCCGAGAAGCCCCGGGCCTGGCTGTTCACAGTCGCCGCCAATCTGGCCCGGGACGAGGGGCGGCGGGCCTCGGTACGCAGGCGCCACCTGACGCTGATCAAAGCGGAGCTGGAGGCCCAGCCACCCGAGCCGGGACCCGAGGTGGCGCTGGAGAGACGCGAGACGGTGCGCCGCGTGCAGGCGGCGCTGGCGCAGCTGGCGGGCCGCGATCGCGAGGCGTTGCTCCTCTGGGAAGAGGGCTTCTCCTACGACGAGATCGCAGAGGTGCTGGGCCTGTCACGCGGCTCGATCGGCACGACGCTGGCCAGGGCACGGACCCGATTGGCTGCGGTCTTCGACGAGCTGAAGAGCGAAGGAAGTGATGAAGATGTCGCATATTGATGAGGGCGCCCTGCACTCCTACCTCGACGGCGAGGTAAGCGAGCGGCAGCATACGGAGATCGAGGGCCACCTGGCGACCTGCGGCGAGTGCCGGGCCAGGCTCGATGTGGCCGAGACGCTGAGCGGTCGCGCCGCCGATCT
>JBDHKT010000358.1:0-4132 GCA_039586255.1 Gemmatimonadota bacterium
AGAAGTACCGGAAGGTCGGCTTATCCAACCTCTCGAGCGCGCCGTAATGCACCTCCGATGCGGTGATCGATCGCTCCGCCCCGGACAGTACGGCTCGCTGGAGTATGTCCGCCGCGATGTCGCCGTGCTTCTCCCAAAGCTTGACATCGTCCCTGGCCTCTGGCTTGGCGCGCAGCCGGTATGTTCCGGATTCATCGTCATCGGAGTACAGGTCGGTCAGGACGGCCTGCTCCTCCGCCGCCAGCTCGCCTGCGGGAGTCCTGCCTGCCAGCAGCTCCGACATGAAGTCGTGCGGGACCTCCCTGGGCGGCGGCATCCACCCGTAGCGTCCACCGAGCAAGCAGATGAAGCGCGGGCGGCAGCGAGCGATCTCTTTCATGCACAGATCGAACGCGTCCTGATCTCCGGTCACCCCCCAGCGCAGGTCGACGTCCACGAAGTGGATGCGGCGCTCGAGCAGTTCCTCCCGCAGCAGCGGAAAGACGAAGCGAACCAGATGGTCACGCTCCGCCTGCATGTCCTTGAACGTGGACGAGATAAAGACGCGTACTTCCTTCCATGCCTCTGCCATAACTCAGACTCCACACGAGATGGCGATGCGCGAAACTGCTACTGGCTGTACGTGACTGCGGTCCAGGAGTGAACCTGCGAATGTTCGAGACACTGGCACGGCAAGGGCCCTCCGGCGGTGTGACTCCGCAACACGTCCCGGTCACAAGCCGCTCTTCCGGATCTGATTATGGGTCTGCCGTTCAAGACGGGCAACCCGAGCAGCTCACCGTCTCCCCCCGGTTGCGCGGTCCTGGGGGATGCCCTATCTCAATTCCGTTAGCACAGAAGATGTGATCAGATCCAACCGGCGATCAGCAAGGAGGGACAGATGCGACCGCTGTTTCGCGCTGTGACCGTAGTGAGCGCCGCCGTACTCTCGTACGCAACTATCGCACCCGCCCAGGTCGCCCAAGAGGCCGTCGACCTCGACATCGTTCGGCGGATCCGTGAAGAGGGGCTGGAGCGGTCGCAAATCCCCGAACTGGCGGGCTACTTGACCGATGTGATAGGCCCCCGACTGACCGGCTCGCCCGGGATGCGCCGAGCCAACGCTTGGACGGCGGAGACGCTGGAGGGGTTCGGCCTGCAGAACGTGGTCGTCGAGCCGTGGGGCGAGTTCGGGCGCGGCTGGGACAACATGTACTACAGCGGCCGCATCACCGAACCGTACGTCCAGATCCTCCAGGCGCTACCAGCCGCCTGGACCGGGAGCACGGACGGGGTGGCGAGAGGGCCGGCGATGATCGTTCAGGCGGAGAGCACAGCGGGCCTGGAGCCTTATCGAGGCAAGCTACGTGGCGCTTTCGTCCTCACCCGAGAACCTCAGGTAATCGAGCCCGAGTGGCAGGCGCGCCCCCTGAGGAGCCCGCTGGAAGACCTGCTGGCTCCGGCTGAAGCCCGAGAGCGCCCACAGGTCGATCCGGCGCAACGGGAGCAGATGATGCAGAGGTGGCGGCAACAGCGCGCGATGCGCGACTCCATCGCAGCCTTCATGCAGGGCGAGGGCATCGCCGGCATCCTCTCACCCTCGTCCCGCACCTACGGGATCCTTCGTGTAAGGGGCGGCTCGGGCCGTGACCCCGCGAACGCTATCCCGGCCCCCGAGCTCGTCGTCGCGCACGAGCAGTACGGCCAGATCTACCGAAACCTTGAGCGCGGCATCCCGGTGCAGCTCGAGATCGAGGTAGTCAATGAGTTCTACAAGGACGACCTCCAGGCGTACAACACGCTGGGCGACATCCCGGGAAGCGACCTCGCGGACGAGTACGTCATGCTCGGTGGCCATCTGGACTCGTGGTACCCCGGCACCGGCGCGACCGACAACGTGGCGGGTTGCGTCGTGATGATGGAGGCACTGCGGATCCTCAAGGAGCTCGACCTCGAACCGCGTCGGACGATCCGCATCGCGCTATGGAGTGCCGAGGAGCAGGGTCTACTCGGCTCACGCTACTGGGTGCAAAACCACGAGGAGCTGTGGCCGCAGATCTCCGCTTATGTGAACGTGGACAACGGCACCGGTCGGATCCGCGGAGTCTGGGACCAGATGAACGAAGCGGCGATCCCGGTCTTCGAGCAGATCCTCTGGCCGTTCAGGGATCTGGGCGTAGTGGCCGTGAAGCACGGAAACACTAGTGGTACGGATCACCTGTCGTTCGACCGAGTCGGCATCCCCGGCTTCAACTTTATCCAGGATCCGATCGAGTACTCCTCGCGGACACATCACACTTTCGCAGACCGCTACGAGCGGTTGGTGATCGACGACCTCAAACAGGCGGCCGTGGTTGTGGCAGCCACCGTGTATCAGCTCGCGATGCGCGATGAGATGATGCCGCGCAAACCGAGTGAACAGGAAACGGCAACGAACTGACGACACGATCGTTAGCAGGAGGGACCGCCGTGTATACCCGTCGCAAGTTTCTGGGCGCCATTGGCCTGCCCGCGGTCGCCGCGGCTGCTGGCGTGCCGCTGACGCCGCTCCGCCTCTCTCGCGCCGCCGAGATCGCCGACGAGCTCCGTAAGCATCCCGGCTCGCCGTCGGAGGTGGCCCAGGACGAGGACTTCTGGTTCGAGGTGGCGCAAGCGTTCACCGTCGACCGCAGCCTGATCAACCTGAACAACGGCGGAGTGAGCCCATCGCCCGCCTGGGTCCAGGAGGCGATGAAGCAGCACCTGGACTACTCGAACAAGGCGCCCGTCTACACGATGTGGCGAATCCTCGAGCCACAGCGTGAAACGGTTAGAGAGGGGCTCGCGCGCGAGTGGGGCGTCGATCCGGAGGAGGTCGCACTGACACGCAACGCTTCCGAGAGCCTGCAGATCTGCCAGTTCGGCTACGATTTGCAGCGCGGCGACGAGGTCCTCACCACGACCCAGGACTACGGGCGGATGCTCACCACCTTCAAGCAGCGGGAGCGGCGCGAGGGGATCGTGCTGAAGCAATTCTCGATCCCCGTCCCGTCCGACGATCCGGCCGATATCGTGCGGCGCTTCGAGGAGAACATCACGCCGCGCACGCGACTCATCTTGATGTGCCACATGATAAACCTCACCGGCCAGATCCTACCGGTGCGGGACGTGGTGGCGATGGCCCGACGGCGTGGGATACCGGTGATCGTGGACGGCGCGCATTCACTCGCACACCACGATTTCAAGATCTCCGACCTCGAGTCAGCCTGCACAAGTGGCTCTTCGCGCCGCACGGCACCGGGCTGCTCTACGTGCGACGCGACAAGATCAAAGAGATCTGGCCACTCATGGCGGCGCCCGAGCCGAAGGATGATGATATCCGCAAGTTCGAGGAGATCGGCACGCACCCGGCGGCGAACTACCTGGCCATCGCCGAGGCCCTCACGTTCCATCAGGGCATCGGCGGGCCGCGCAAGGAAGCCCGCATGGTCTATTTGAGGGATTACTGGGCGAGGCGCCTGCTCGAGCACGATGGGGTGCGGCTGCACACGAGCCTCGAGCCGGGCATGGCCTGCGGTCTCGCGAACGTCGAAATCGACGAGGTCGATCCCGGAGGGCTCACCAATTGGCTCTGGCAGGAGCACAGGATTATCGTCACACCCATCGGGCACGCGGAGTTCCAGGGGATCCGCGTCACCCCGAGCGTCTACACGACGCTCGAGGAGCTGGACCGTTTCATCGACGCCATGGAGCAGGTAGCCGAACACGGGCTCCCGGCTTAGCACATCTTGTAGAGAGGACGACATGAACAGGAAACCAATTCTGCTCGTAGCCGTGTTCGCAGCCGCACTCCTCTGGCCATCGCTCGGCGACGCCCAGGTCGCGTCACCTGGCTTCGCTGTGGGAGTCCTCGGTGGGTTCGAGAGCTGGAGTCTCGAGGTTGACGAACGGGAATATGGGCCCGCCGTCGAAGGCTTTGGCAGGTATACTCTCGACTCGGGCCTGCAGCTCGCGGCCGGTGTCACCTACACCAGCCTCAACGTCGGCGTGGTCCCGGACAATCGCACGGCGCTCACCATCTGGGGCGAGGTGCGTGTGGTACTCACCAACTGGAACAAGGCCAGTGCGTACATCGGTATGCGGGGCGGGTACCTGAACCAGTCGCTCAGCACCA
>JBDHKT010000359.1:0-3219 GCA_039586255.1 Gemmatimonadota bacterium
GCCTCCGACATAACGGCCGTGCCCGATGTCGAACAGAGCCGAGCCCGTCAAGCTGGCTTCCATGTGCATCGGCGCGCCGAAGCCGGACTCCTCGATCCCCTGAAGATTGGAAAACGTGCCCGACAGCCCGATCACCGCAACGGGGCCACCCTCACCCGGTCGTACCTCGAGGAGCGTGTGCTCCAGCTCGAGCGTCATGTTCCCCGCCCCGCTCGCAGACAACCCCACGGGGAACTGCCCGACGCTCCTCCAGCGATCGCCGACCCGTACCGGCTGTTCCGGCAGATAGGTGGGCATCGCGCTCTCCAACTGCTCGAACTGCCGCGCCAACCCCGCAAGTTGCGGGTGCGTATACGTCACGTCGATCGTCCGTCCGCTGGGGGTCGTCCTGACCCGCGCCCTCTGCGACAGGAGATCGCGCGTCGACTCGACCTGAGTGGGCGGCGGTGGGATGGGGCGACCACCGATGTCGCCGGTGAACTCGAAGTCGTGCCAGCGCACCTCGAAGGCACGCGTCCCATGCTCTTCGACCGCGGACAGCCTCTGCTCGTACTCGACCGCCGTATGCAGACCCAAACCCGAAGCCAGCGTCTCCATGAGCTGTCGCGTCTGGGCGTCCGGCTCACCCTCGCTCACGTACTCGGCCCGCATCTGGATGTCGAAGGTCAGGCGATAGCGGTTGGTCTGGCCCACCTCATCGGAGAGCCGCAGAACGTGCGTCGGCGTCTGGACGGCCGCCAGCAGCGTGACGGCGACGACGACCGCACCGGCGCTCGACTTCAGGTCATATTTGCAGCGCACCGGTCAGAACCACGTAGACCAGCAGGGCACCGACCACGCTGCCGACGATCGCCTGCTGTTTCACCTTCGCGGCGAACTTCGCCTTGTCTTCCTCCAGTTCGCCCCCACGCTCCGCCAGCGTTGCCAGCCTACCCGCGGTGGGGATCACGATGAACAGCGTGGCCAGAAAGGCGAGCATGCCGGCTACCTGCATCTGGAACAGCCAATGCTCGGGGAACGGCCGGAGAAAGGGCCGCCCTGTGGCGATGATCAGGATCGCCCCGGCGACGATCGTGACGGTCGCCGCCACCGCGATCAGACTACGGTAGAGTCGTTCCGCCGTCGCATAGGCGAACGCGATCACCTCCTGAACCCCCGACGCTCGCGCTTTCGATGTCCATAGGCTGAGCGTGAACATACCGCCAAGCCATAGCGCTACGCCGATAAGATGTAGGAACAGCCAGATGCCCCAGAGCCTCATCTCGCCTCCTGGTTTCGGGTGCGGTTCTCCGTCAATCGTCGGCGTACGGGTCTTCCGGTACGGACACCGGCCGCTGCGGCCGCTCGACCGTTTCGCTCGAGACCTTCTTTCTGAGCCTCGACCGGAAGAAGGCCAGTGCGTCGTCGGGCAACGCACGTTCCGTGTGGTGAAACGCCTGCAGCACCTCGGAACGCTCGCGACCCGCGATAAGGTCCTTCACCTCGTTCACACGGACGCGGTCGTCGACACGCCTGAGCCCGTGCGCCACCGCGTCCTCGAACGGCATCTCCTGACGCGGCGGAAACAGCTCGATCCCGTCCCGCCCACGCATCACAGCCGGCTTCGGGAACCGCAGAAAGATCGGCTGTGTGAAGTGTGGGTGCCTGACCATCAGGTCACCCTTGGGCAGGCTGGCCAGCTTCGTCTTGGTGGCTGGCGACAGCACCGAGTAGCCGGGCGTCGCCAGCTCATCCATATCCATGCGGCCGTAGCACGCCGAGCCGCAGTTGCCCACCACGCGCCGGTGGACCTGGGAGCGGAACTGCTGCGCACCGAACAGAACGAGCCCCAGGTAGCGTCCCCGCTCGCTGATGTCGAGCAGCATCTTGCGGACGTAGGTATCGGAGCCGTCCGACGGTGCGTACTTGTTGAGCTCATCGGCGAACACGATAACGTGCTTCACGCCCAGAGTGCCCGACTCCAAACCTTCACGGAGCCGCGAGACCACTCGCGCGAACACGAGGTCCTGAGCCTCGGGCTCGACATTCGCCACGTCGATCACGTAGACCGCCCGGTCCTCGAACTCGCCCCACGGCAGATCGCTCACCGCATCATCGTTCACCACCAACCCATGCGCCCGGCTCACGATCCCGTTAAGGCGATTGCGCACTTTGCGGATCGTCGCCGTGTGGTGCGTCATCCAACGATCGGACCCGCTAGCTTCGCAGCAGGCGAGCACGTCATCGAACCAGTCCTCCAGATCGCGGAACGTGCGAACCAGATGGTTGCGCATCACCGGCTGTCCGGAATCCGGCCCGAACCGCTGGTCGAGGACACGGTCGCGGATGAAATCGATCAGCGCGTCCGCCTTCGCGTCGAGGTCGTCGCGGGTCAGCAAGACCTCGGAGAACTGCATTACCTCCTTGAGACCCCAGCGCAGCGGGCGCACGTTACCCATCAGGTCCGCGTGTGTCCGCAACGTGTTCAGATTCCAGCCGTCGGCCCTATACGGTGCGAAGAAGCGAACGTTCTTGAACGGCTCGGGCGGGACCTCGAGCAGCCCGTACATATGCCGGTCGTTCTCGTCCAGCTCGCCCGGCTGGTCGAGGAACAGCAGGTCGGGCCCCTTTACGTTGAAGCAGACGGCGGCGACCGAGCCCTTGGACTGCGGCATGTGTTCGAAGACCGAGGCGAGCAGGAACTCGACGAGGCTGGTCTTGGTGGCCAGGCCGCTCACGCCCGTGATGTTCAGGTGTGCCGCCTCGGGACCCAGCAGAAACTCGGCGTCCAGGTAGACCCGCGCCTCGAGGCCGCCGCTCGTGTACAGGCCAATCGGAATACCGGTCTCATCCTCCACACCCACGTACGAGTCCATGCGCAGGCCGACAAGGACGTCGCTGTCGTCCGCCAGGTAGACCGCTCCCATGGGGACGGGCTGCACCGGCTCTTCGGGCTCGCGCCGCAGGACGGCGGCGGAGTAGAGGCGGATCTCGGGTCGCACCGACGGTGCGTGCGGCTCTGCACCCGGATCGGCGTCGGCCCCGATGTAGTCGTGGAGCGGCGACACGAGGTCGGTGTAGCTGAAGCCCTCGACCACCACGCCGTAGACCGTCCGCGCGTCGGCGACGACCTTGACGATCGAGCCGATCCCGATCTGCGCCTCGAGGCCGGTCCAGAAGTGGAACTCGTGAGTCGTGTTGGGCTTACGCTCGGTTCCGACGACCCGTCCGATTAGTGGG
>JBDHKT010000360.1:0-5795 GCA_039586255.1 Gemmatimonadota bacterium
CGGGTAGCTGGCGATAGTCTGCCCGCGGTATTGGGGCTTGAAGCCGAACAGAACTACCCGGCCCCGACCGTGGCGCACGACCGCTATCGCCCCACGCCCCGCGATGTGCTCGGTCCCGTTCACCCAGCCGCTCAGCAAGAGCTCGTCGGACTCGCCGTAACGTCCGACGATCTCTACGCTGCCATCCGCCTCGTCGGTCGGCTCGAAGGCGACTCCACGCTGGAACCAGGCCGCCGTCCGCGTCGGCATCCCCTGGACGAGCGGATGACCCCGCTCGAGGTGCAGGCGCAGAATCGATCCGGGAATGTAGAAATCGCGCCGGTCGATGTCCGCCAGCACGTCCTTCACCGGCAGTGCGAACTGCTCGACGGGCAGCAGAGATGCGCGGTTGAAGGCGATCAGAGTGCCACCCGCCCTCACGAACTCTTGCAGCCCGCGCACGCCTTCCTCCCCCAGGCCGCCCACGTACTCCAGCGGCATCTCGCCCTCATTGTGCCCATCGATCATCGACTGCGGCGCGAAGTCGGGGAGCACGATCGCATCAAACCGGGACCGGAGGCCGCCGGCACGGGCGTCGGCATCGCGCAGCTGCTCGTATGCGATCCCGTATTCGTCGAACACCCAGCGGGTCCAGCCCGCATCCATCGAAGACATCCACGGCTCGTAAATCGCGACGCGCGGGCCGCGACTGCCGGAGAGGCCAGGCGCCTGCTTATCGTGTGACGGCGCCTCGATGGGTTCCGACAGCGTCACGTCCGGAAGCTCATCCAAGGCCAGCACATCGACGCCCATCATGAGCGGCAACGTGTGTGCGGTGACATCGTACGGCGTGCGCAACGGGCCGCCGGGGTATTCGGGCAGCGTCGGATACTCCTGCACCTCCAGCATCGTCTTCGCGAAGCCCGAGTACGGCTGCGCCATCGGGACGACGTACGTGCCCTCGGTGTAGACGCGACCGTCGGCGACGAACGATTCGAGTGCGCGGTGCACCTCGACACCGCCAGTCACCAGGATGCGCAACATGTCGGCCAGCCCATCGGCGTTCTGACCCTCGATAGGGATCACGAACGCCTGCGGCCAGCCCTCGCGCCCGCCGATGCTGCGGAGCCCGATCCGGTAGAAGTTGCTGAGCCAGCGCTCGCGGTAGAGTGCCGCCTGCTTGAGCAGCGCGGTAGCCCCCGCTTCCTGGTAGTCGACGATGTCGGCCAGGCGCCATTCGCCACCCAGCCAAGGTTCGGGGAACCGCCACGAAGACATTTGAGCGTTCATCCCCCTGCCGCCGCCCAGCGAGTCGAACGGCACCGTGATCGGCGTCGCCAGCCGCGCGCTCGCCGTCTCCGTCAGTACCCGCACACCGCCGTGGTAGTGCTGGTATGCGCGCGCCGGCGTCCAGGCATCGTAGATCGCGTTTATCACGACCCCCGTCTTCCCCTGCCCGTACATTTCCCACGCCATCGCCGTACCGATGGCGTTGGCCCCGGCGATGAGCAGCGGGTCGACGTTCGGCTCGACCGGATCGGTCCACGGCGGGGCGAACAAGCGCGCGCCTCGCGAGCCCATCTGGTGGATGTCGTGCACGATCTGCGGGTGCCAGACGTTGTGGAGCTTGGTTACGGTCAGCTGCGTCTCTTTCTGCGTGAAGGCGTACCAATCGCGGTTGTTGTCGTGCCCGACGTAGTGGTGGTACAGGAACGGTGGTCCGGCCCCTTCCCACGGCTGACCCAGCGTGCTCTTGTACCAGTCCACCACCATCTGGCTACCGTCGGGGTTGAGCGACGGCACCAGCAGCAGGATCACGTTGTCGAGGATCGCGCGGGTCTCCTCGTCGTCCCGCGACGCCAGGTGATAGGCCAGCCGCATCGGCATCTGGTAGCCCCCCACCTCCGTCGAGTGGATCCCGCCTGTGATCAGTACGATCGTACGCCCTTCCCGGATCAGCTCCTCCGCCTCGAGCTCCGACTCCAGCAGCCGCGGGTCCGCCAGCTTCCGCTGCACCTCCAGGTAGTGGTCCAGCCGCCTGAGGTTCTCAGCGCTGGAGATCGTCAGGGCGACAAATGGCCGCCCTAGCGTGGTCATCCCCAGCGTGTCGAGGGTAACCCGGTCGCTGGCGTCCGCCAGGACGTTCAGATACCCGGTTATCTCGTTCCAATCCGCCAACCTGCGGTCCGCGCCAACCTCGAAACCAAGGAACGAGGCGGGCGTCGGGATCTTCTCCGCCGTCCCCTGGGCCGGGCCCAGAGTCGGCAGCAGGGCCACCATCGCCAGCGCAACGCACACGTGTCGCAGTCTCATCTCAGACCTCTCCAGCGGGCACCGTTAACCTGAAGGTCAATGGAAGTGGGCTTGATAGCTCACTCTAGAGGGGGGGTGGGAGCCCCGCAAGACTTACGGCGCCACTACTTGATCGGAGGGCCAGCCACCTTGACCGTTCACTTGACTGCCACCTGACCGCCGCCCACCACATTGCGTGTCAGGAGGAAGCGATCTCTACAGCAATCGAAGAGTTGCGAGCGCGCCGAGCGTGTATCGTGTGAACCGCAAACTGAGGAGGCGAATCAGGTGAACGGCCGGAATCGGCTCAACGCGGCAGAGATCTATAAGACAGACCTCGAGCGGCACCTGTTCGCCCCGGCGTCGCGCCGCAACGGTCGGCTCTCAGGTTGGCTGGTGCTCGAACTCGTCGCCGACCGGGTTCGCGACTGGCTAGCCAGCGGCAGGACCCGCTGGAAGGCCCTCACCGAGGCCTGGGATCTCTCCTAGCCTCGACCACATCAGACGCCCTCGCTGTCGCGACGGCGTCCTAGAGCTCGCCCATCGTCACTGCCATCATCATCGCCGCGCGTATCGCCGCCGCCCTGACCTGCGCACGAGGCTGGGCCCGAGCAGATGGGTCGGGGAGCGCCCCTTTAATCGGGCGCCCCCCGCTGCTGAGAGCAGTGCTGAGGATCGGAATCGGTGGGGTTGCCGCGATGGACTGCACCCTCCACCGCGGTGGTGGGTTCGTTCCTGCCCGCTGCGTTCCGCCTTCCTAGGGCGCTCCCGCCTGAGCCGAGCTCAGCACCGAGTATGTGAGCGCCGCGGTCAAGGCCAAATAGAACAAACCGAGCCCGATGATCTTCGCCATGTACGCTGCCTTCCTGAGCCTCCTCCTTCTAACGATCATTGCCACCTCCGGTCTGCGAGATCCCGTTCTCGGCGCTAGACCTGCCCTCCAGGTAACTCGCAGCTTCACAGACAGTTACGACGACGAACCTGAACGCCCGCGCGCCGGCGCCCGGAAGCTTGCGGTGACCTCGCGCTGGCGTGCACTATGTACCACACGCGACAGCCCGAAACCCCTGCCACCCAACCTGCGCCCGATGATCGAACTGCAGACGCTCGGCCGCGGCGCCATTCGCCGAGACGGTGAGGACGGGTGAGGAGTGTCTGCGAGTAGAGGGCGATTCTGTGCAGGCGGACGCCGGGGCCTGCACCGTGGACGCCAAGCAGCTGGAGAGTGCGGCCGAGAGCGGTGACTGGCAGCGAGTCATCGAGCTTTACAAAGGCCCGTTCCTGGACCAGTTCTCGCTACCCGACGCAGGCGATTTCGAGGAATGGCTCTCCAACGCACGCGCCGGTCTAGCTCGGCTGGCACACGAAGGCTTCCGCAACGTGATCGCAGAGTACCTGAGGGCGGGTGATACGGCCGCCGCTCTGGCGGAGGCCTGGCGTTGGACGACGTTGGAGCCGCTCGATGACGAAGCTCAGCACACACTGATCGGACTGCTGGCTGCCAGCGGCGACCGCACGGCGGCGCTCAGTCGCTTCGATGCCTATCGCGAGCGCCTGACGCGCGAGCTCGAGGTCGAGCCCCTAGAAGAGACCATGGCGCTGGTCGAGCGGGTGCGCGCAGGAGAATCGCCCGAATTTCGCCCGCTGTCAGAGACGACGCGCCCACCGCCCGAGCGCGTTCCAGCGGCGCCAGAGCCGGGCGAAACCCAGCCCTCGGCCGGCGGAGCGCCCAGTAGTCTGGAGGTACTGTGGAGGGAGGTGCGGACGCGTAGAGTCTTTCAAGTAGGCCTGCTCTACCTCGGTGCGGGCTGGCTGGCCATGCAGGCCACCGATATCCTGATCGAACGCGGACTCTTGTCCAACTCTTCTTTCAACGTCCTCTTGTTGATCCTCGTCGCCGCCTTGCCCATCGCGCTCCTATTGGCATGGGCATACGAGCAGCCGCCTGGGGAGCGGTGGGCTTCCTTGATCAGGAAGCTGGGCCCGCTCCACGTGTTGGCGGCCTTGTTCGCGGCGGCGCTCCTCCTGCTCCCGGCGCGTTTCCTGTTGGATCAGGACGCGCAAGAGACCGCTCCCCTCATCCAGGCCGGCGCACCGCCGTCTCCTACCAGCATCGCCGTGTTCTACCTCGATGACCACAGCGAAGGCGAGCGGCTCGGGTACCTGGCTGAAAGCCTCACCGAACATCTAATCCACGAGCTGGCTCAGGTGAGCGTCCTCGATGTCAAGTCCCGCAACGCGGTAAAGCCTTTCCGTAACGGGAGTATCTTGCCCGACAGCGCGGCGAAGCTCTTGGGTGTCGGTACGCTCGTCGAGGGCAGCGTCACCGGAACACGCGAACGAGTACGGATCAGCGTTCAGCTCATCGATGCGAACACCCTCAGCCACATCGATAGCGACTTGATCGATGGATCGGCTGAAGACCCGTTCGCTCTGCTGGACAGCGTGGGGGCCGATATCGCACGAATGCTCCGTACATGGTTGGGCGTCGAGGTCCGCCTGCGCGAGTTGCGGGCCGGAACGGAGAATCAAGTCGCCTGGGAGCACGTCCAGCGCGCCCAGGCACTGCTCGAGGATGTCGAAGGCCTGGTGGCGACGGGCGACACGGCGGAGGCGGCTCGGGCACTCGATGCCGCCGATCAGCTCCTGGCCGACGCCGAGGACGCCGCACCCGATTGGATCGAGCCCATCGTGGCACGGGCGGAGCTCGCAAGCCGGGCTGCGGTTCACTTCGCACCTCTAGACCGGACCTACGACACCACCTGGGTGCTACGGGGGATGGGCCATGCCGACCGAGCGCTCGACCTGGCGACCGATGTTCCCGGCGCCCTCGAACTACGCGGTACCTTCCTCGCATACCTCGCTGCGATGCCAGACGAGCAGGCTGCCGACAGTCTGCTGGCCGAAGCCGAGACGACGCTACGCAGAGCGGTGGAACTCGACGCTACACGCGCCCGCGCCTGGAGCCAACTGAGTCGGGTCCTTCAACGCCAAGCCGAATTCGCCGAAGCGAAGTGGGCTGCCGAGCGCGCCTACGAGGAAGATGCCTTTCTGGCCGATGCCAGACGCATACTATTCCTGCTCTGTCAGAACTCCATCGAGCTGCGAGACTGGGCCGAGGTTACCCGCTGGTGCAGCGAGGGGCGCCGACGCTTCCCGGACCGCGCCAGCTTCGTCTCGGCCGAATTGACCGCCTTGGCCAGCCCAGAGGGTCCCGAGCCCGACGTCGCAACGGCCTGGCAGTTGGGAGAGAAGTTGCTGGAGCTGAGTTCCCCGCAACGGCAGGTCGAGCGTCGGCCGCGCGTCTTGATGGAAGTAGCGGCGGTCCTCGCCCGTACGGGCAGACGCGACAGCGCCAGAGCCGTTATCGAGCTGGCGCGCGCCAGCCTCGTGGGGAACGACCCCGAGACGGATTACTACGAGGCCAACGCCCGGCTTCACCTCGGAGAGATGGAGCGAGCACTGGAGCTACTCGCCGTCTATCTCGAGGCGGTGCCGAGCGAAAGAGACTACATGGCTAGCGA